>JANOOU010000517.1:0-8374 GCA_031421475.1 Gammaproteobacteria bacterium
AGGTTGACTGGCCCTATCTGCAACAGGGCCTGAACGACTGGCAACGTCGTTATGCTGACCATCCCGCAGCAAAACTATTTATCCAGGAGCTGGGCAGCCGCCAAATCGAACTCATCTCCCGGCCGAAAAGCATTGCGGTGATGCTACCCTTGTCGGGGCGTTATGCATCCCTCGCAGCCGCCATTCGCGATGGCGTCATGGCCGCCTACTATCGCCACCCGGACACCCACTACCGGCCTGAAATTCATTTCATTGATACCGGGGCAGACCCGAATATCTGGAATCACTACCAGGCTGCCCTGAATACCGGTGCCGAATTCATTGTTGGTCCGTTTCTAAAAGCCGAAGTCACACTTCTAACACAAGGCTCCGACCTGAGCGTGCCAACGCTCTCACTGAACTACGCCGAGCAAACCACAACAGCCACCGAAAAATTATTCCAGTTTGGATTGTTGCCGGAAGATGAGGCACGGCAAGCCGCTGAAATGGCATTTTTAAACGGTCATAGACACACTGCAACCCTGGTACCCGACGGTGAATGGGGGCAGCGCTTACTGATTGCCTTTCAACAACGCTTCGAAGAGCTGGGTGGTGACATCATCAGCAGTCAAACCTATACCGCAGGTGGCAGTGATTTCAAACACCCTATCCAGCGCATGCTCAATCTCGATGACAGTGAAGCTCGCCGCAACCGCTTACAGCAATTGATGCGCTCCGAACTCAAATTCACACCCTACCGCCGACAGGATGTGGACATGATTTTTATGGCCGCCACTCCCCGCGATGCCCGTTTACTTAAACCACAATTCAAGTTTCACTATGCTGGCGAACTACCGGTATATGCCACTTCACATGTGTTCAGCGGCGACATCGATCGCGAAGCTGACCGCGACATAGATGATCTGTTTTATTGCGACATGCCCTGGGTACTGACTGACAACCCGCTCAAACAAACCCTGGAAAAGCTCTGGCCCGGACAAAAACATTACGGACGTTTTTTTGCACTGGGCGCCGATGCCTATAACCTGATTCCTTATTTAAGCAGCCTGCAGGCCAACGACTGGGAGCGTTTTTCCGGCTACACCGGCAACATCTATCTCGACCCCCAAAATCGGTTGCACCGGGAACTGCTGTGGGCACGCTTTACGAAAGGCATACCGCGCTTACTCGATATCAACAATCCAGACCTCAACATCAGCACACGCCGTGACGACGATACCGGCGAATAAAGGCCAGATGGCAGAGGAATTGGCTTGCCGTTATCTGCAACAACAGGGACTAAACCTGATCGAAAAAAATTACCGGTGCCGCCAGGGTGAAATCGATCTGGTAATGCGGCAAGGTGATAGCCTGGTGTTCGTAGAAGTGCGCCAACGCAGTCAAACCGGATTTGGTGGAGCCGCTGCCAGTGTCACTGCAAAAAAGCAGGAAAAATTACGGCTAACTGCTTTACACTATCTGCAACACAAGGCACCACGTGCCCATGCACGTTTTGATGTGGTAGCCATACAGGGTGATACCACGCAGCAACACATTGAATGGATACGAGATGCTTTTTAAAATCCTCATACCTCATCACACAGTGTCATGTGCTTGTCATTAATACTGAGAACACTAGGGAGCCTCTGAACAAGTTTGGGCGAGCTGATTTGCGAGGCAGAATTTTTCAGCGCAAGGCGCAAAACGCCGGAAATAGCCCGGACTATTGCCAAGTTTTGCAACGCGGCGATGGAAAATTCTGGCCGCAAAGCGGCCGCACATAACTTGTTCAGAGGTTCCCTAGGGCAACCTGAACAACAACTAACGACGTTTCGGATCAAAACAATATGAACCCTCAACAACGCATCGCTCAACATTTCAACGACAGCATCGCCACCAAACAAGCGGCATTGCCATTACTACAAGAGCACATCGCACAAGCCGCTGAGCATATGCTGCGCTGCTTGTTGGGCGGCAGCAAAATCCTGTCCTGCGGTAACGGCGGCAGTGCGGGTGATGCACAACATTTTTCATCTGAGATGCTCAACCGATTTGAAATGGAACGTCCGGGATTACCAGCCATTGCCCTCACCACCGATACATCCACCATCACCGCCATTGCCAACGATTACCATTACGACAAAATTTTTTCCCGGCAAATTGAAGCTCTCGGACAAAACGGCGACATACTGCTGGCTATTTCCACCAGTGGCAATTCAAAAAATGTCATCCGCGCTATTGAAGCCGCACACGCGCGTAACATGACAGTGGTCGCTTTAACTGGAAAAAACGGCGGCGGAATGGCCGATGCCCTCCATGAAAATGACCTTGAACTTCGCGTGCCATCCAACGCCACCGCGCGTATTCAGGAAACCCATTTACTCATCATTCATTGTTTATGCGATTTAATTGATCAACAACTTCTGGGCAGTTAAGTGAATGCAACCATCTTGCGTCAGTTACAAGCCCTTTTACCCACCGACTCATTATTAACCACGCCTTCAGAATGCCTGGCATACGGCTACGATAATTCACGCCGTCAGGCCATGCCGGATGCTGTGGCACTGGTGGAAACCGAACAACAGGTTATCGACATTGTACGGCTGTGTTATGCGCACCATATTGCGCTCACTGCGCGCGGTCGCGGCACCGGCACCACGGGTGCAACTGTACCCACTCATGGCGGCATCGTCATGACGTTCGAGCGCATGAATACTATTGTGACTATCGACGCAGCTAATCGCGTCATGGTTGTACAACCCGGCGTTACCAATCAGCAAGTGCAAACCGCCGCCGCGTTGCACGGTTTTTTTTGGGCGCCCGATCCAACCAGCGCGGCCTACTGTACGGTTGGCGGTAATCTGGCGTACAACTCCGCCGGCCCACGCGCCGTAAAATACGGCAGTTGTCGGGAAAACACGCTGGGATTACGCGCGGTCACCGGCAGCGGTGACGTCATTAAATGCGGTGTCTACACCACCAAAGGCGTGGTCGGATACGATCTCACGCGATTGATTATTGGTTCCGAAGGCACACTCGCCATCATCACCGAAGCCACTTTAAAATTATTACCCCAACCCGAAACCAAACGCACCTTCATGGCCAGTTACAACAGCATGGATGCAGCGGCACGCGCGGTGTCCAGCATCATGGCGCAAGCCATCACACCCTGCGCACTGGAATTCATGGATGAAAATGCAATTAACATGGTGCGTGAATATGCCGAGGTGAATTCGCATGCGCAGTTACCACAACAGGCCGCTGCTTTATTAATGATTGAAGTCGATGGCAGTCAGGCACACATTGATAGCGACCTACAAAATGTTGAGCGTGCCGCTCGTGTAAGCGGGCATCTCGTTACGCAACATGCCCACACTCAACAAGAAGTTGATGCGCTTTGGCAAACCCGTAAAGCCCTGTCGCCTTGCTTGCGAAAAATTGCGCCGAAAAAAATCAACGAAGATATTGTGGTGCCGGTATCGCGTATGGCCGAGCTCATCAATGGGCTCAATCATTTAAGCACGCAATACAAAATTCCAATCGTTAATTTCGGCCATGCCGGCAACGGAAATATTCATGTTAATTTACTCGTTAACCCTGACGATAAAGCAGCCATGAAAAATGCAGAGCACTGTCTGGAGGCCGTATTTGATCTGGTGATAACACTCAACGGCACATTATCCGGCGAACACGGCGTAGGCATAGAAAAACGTGATTTTATTTACAAGGAATTATCGGCTAACGAAATAAAATTGATGCATGCTATTAAAGCGCAATTTGATCCACATACTATTCTTAATGCCGATAAAACCCTGCCTCTCGTATATCAGCCATCCACTGAATAGGCATGCTTGTTACATATAACTGTACTCCAGGCTTATTCGTCTACGGAAACTTCATCTTCCCGTGTTCTTTCAACCTGTTTTTTCAATGCGCGCTGATCCATAAAATTTTCAATCATACTAAAGACCACCAGCGTAATAAAAAACTCTGCAATAAAACTGATAATCCGGAAACTTTCTGCACTAACAACCGCGCGATTCGAAAACAAACCCCATAAATTCCCCAAACTACGCACCTCAATAAAATGGGTTATCAACTGCGCAGAAACCATCGCTACCGCCAAACCCACTGCATTACCCCATATGGCTGTTCGAAAGCGTAGCAACCAATGTTTTTTATAATGTAAATGGAGCACACTGGCGGATGTATTACGCGATATTGCCTGAATAATCGGGCGTAACATTGCGCCAATAACATGCCATATATCTTTCGCTATCGGGATTAATACCTGAACGAAAAATCGCAGAACAGCCGTCTTCAAAATACCAGCCGTTGTTAACAAACTATTGGTTTTAACAGAAGCATGTTCGGACTCAGACATAAGATTACCTGGAACGATAAGAATGGATGAATAAAGCGTAACGCAGCGATTATTTTACGATACGTAATTTGGGTTTGTTGGTTTCATCTTCCGGTGAATTGCCACCGGGCCGGGGTGGTTCCGGGTTGCGGGGTTCATCATTAAACATCATGCCTTGGCCGTTTTCGCGTGCATAAATAGCCAGTACTGCTGCAACCGGCACAAATACATCCATGGAGTGGCCACCGAACCGCGCATTAAAACCGATGTGCTCATCGGCCAACACCAGGCTGCGTACCGCCATGGGTGCAATATTAAGTACAATTTTTCCATCCTGCACGTATTGATCCGGCGCACTCACACCTTCAACACTGGCATCAACCAGAATGTAAGGTGTTACACCATTATCAACGATCCATTGATACAAGGCGCGAATCAGATAGGGGCGGCTGGAAGTCATGCCAGTGTCCAGTAAGTGCTGCACCACAGGTTGGCGCGCAGCTCAGATTAATCACATGCGCATTTCACGTTCGGTTTCAGTCAAACTTTCGATAAATGTTTTACGTTTAAAAATGCGCTCGGCGTAAGTCAGAACCGGCTTGGCTTCTTTTGGTAATTCAATACCCAACACGGGCAGGCGCCATAATATCGTCGCAATGGTTGCGTCAACCAGGCTAAAATCTTCACTTAAAAAATAAGTCTTAGCTTTAAATACTTCTGTAGAGGAGATCAGACTTTCACGTAATTCTTTACGTGCTTTGGTCACCAGTTTTTCACTCTTGGTTAAAATATCATTTACCAGCGGGTACCAGTCCTGTTCAATACGCATCAGAGCAATACGGGTTTTGGCACGTGATACCGGATCTACCGGCATCAGTGGCGGATGTGGAAAACGCTCATCCAGATATTCAATAATAATGCGCGAGTCGTAGAGCACCAGATCACGGTCGATCAGTGTTGGCACCGTGTTATAGGGATTTAACTCCGCCAGATCTTCTGGCAATTTGTTTAAATCAACATCGACGGTTTCGCAGGTAATATCTTTTTCTGCCAATACGATGCGTGTACGGTGACACCACGGACAAGACGGGGAAGAATAAATGTTCATAGGATTTTGTACTCAGGGATTTTGATTCGTATAACGTCAGCAATGAAACCAGATGCACATCCCTGTGCAACCGTGCCTGTGTAACCATAAATTAATGCACGTCTTTCCAGTATTCTTTCTTCAATAAATAGGCAATAACAGTAAAACCAAACAGGAACAACAACACCCATACACCCAGCTGTTTACGTTCTGTTTGTACCGGCTCACCCATATACACCATGAAGTTCACCAGATCCAACACGTAAACATCGTAAGCTACCTTGTTGAGTGTGCCAGGCGTCATCTGCTCCATGCCTTCGAACACTTTTTTCTCGTGGCCATCGGCATCGATTTCAGTAGCGAATTTTGCTTTTTGCAATCCCTGTAAATCCCATAACACATGCGGCATACCCACATCCGGGAACGCAATGTTGTTGACACCGGTCGGGCGCGATTCATCGACATAGAAGGTGCGCAGATAGGTGTACAACCAATCGGCACCCCGGGCACGTGCAATCACTGACAAACCGGGGATTTTGGTACCAAAAGCACTTTTGGCAAAATCTGTTGTCATCGCGATTTTCATCAATTCGCCGGGCTTGGTGTAATCGCCTTTGATATCACGGGTAGAGATCATGGCCAGCACCTCTGCATCGCTCATATCCAGATCACGGCCAATACGGTTGTAGCGCACGTAATCGGCAGCATGACAGCCCATGCAGTAACTGACAAAGGCTTCAGCACCGCGTTTGAGTGACGCCTTGTCATCCAAGTCAATCGGGGCATGATCCAGATGAATTCCACTGCTGGCCAAAACCATGCCGGGCAGCATGCAAAGTGCAATCAGTAATTTTTTCATTAGGTCACTCTCTCGGGAACAGGCTTGGTGGCTTCATTTTTGGAGGTGATATATAACACCACGAAAAAGCCGAAATAAACCAGGCTGAACAACTGAGCCATCAGTGTCAAAAACGGTGTGGCGGGTTGCATACCCAGCCAACCCAGCACCACAAACGCCACCACAAAAGCCGCCAGATTGGCTTTGTACACCGTGCCGCGGTAGCGGATAGATTTTACCTTGCAGCGATCCAGCCACGGCAACAGAAACAACACCACGATGGCAGCACCCATGGCCAACACACCGGCCAGTTTATCGGGCACCGCACGCAAAATCGCGTAGAACGGCGTGAAGTACCAAACCGGCGCAATATGTTCCGGCGTTTTCAACGGATCAGACGGAATAAAGTTGGCGTGTTCCAACAGATAACCACCACCTTCCGGCATAAAAAACATAACGGTAGCGAAGAAAATCAGGAACACCGACACACCCAGAATATCTTTCACGGTGTAATACGGATGAAACGGAATGCCATCTAATGGAATATGCGTCACCGGATCTTTAGTCTTCTTGATTTCAACGCCATCAGGATTATTCGAACCCACTTCATGCAGTGCCAAAATATGCGCCACCACTAGACCCAGCAGCACAATCGGTAGTGCGATAACATGCAAGGCAAAGAAGCGATTCAGTGTGGCGTCCGATACCACAAAGTCACCACGAATCCACAAGGTTAGCGGCTCACCAATACCGGGCAGGGCACCAAATAGTGAAATAATCACCTGCGCACCCCAGTACGACATCTGGCCCCAAGGCAACAGATAACCCATAAAGGCTTCAGCCATCAGCACCACATAAATCAGCATGCCGAATAACCAGATCAGCTCACGCGGCTTTTTGTACGAGCCATACATCAAACCACGGAACATATGCAGATACACCACCACAAAAAATGCTGTGGCGCCGGTCGAGTGCATATAACGGATCAACCAGCCGTAGGGCACATCACGCATGATGTATTCAACCGAAGCAAAGGCGTTCGCCGCATCGGGCTTGTAATGCATGGTGAGGAAAATGCCGGTAACAATCTGGATAACCAGAACCAGCAAGGCCAGGGAACCGAAGAAATACCAAAAGTTGAAATTTTTCGGTGCGTAATATTTTGACAAATGCTCCTCAAACATCTTGGTGAGAGGAAAACGATCGTCAATCCAGGTCAGAAGCTTTTGCATTAGGTGGCTCCTCCGTCTTCACCAATAATAATGGTGGTATCACTGATATAACGATGCGGCGGCACTTGCAGATTCAACGGCGCCGGTACGCTCTGATAGACGCGGCCTGCCAGATCAAATTTGGAACCGTGGCACGGGCAGAAAAAACCACCTTTCCAGTTGGCACCTAAATCAGCGCCGGACATACCCGGGGTATAAGTAGGCGAGCAGCCCAGATGCGTACAAATCCCGACCAGCACCAGAATTTCCCGCTTGATCGAACGATCGGCATTGCGTGCATATTCTGGCTGCTGTTCGGTTTCTGATGCCGGGTCACGTAGACCCTCGTTCAGCGTGGGCAAATCTTCGAGATTGCGCGCAGTACGCTTCACAATCCACACTGGCTTACCTTGCCATTCAACCGTCATCATGGCGCCATCCTGCAACTTGCTGATATCCACTTCAACCGGCGCACCGGCTGTTTTGGCGCGTTCGCTGGGCGCCCAGGATGCCAGAAATGGCACTGCCACAAAACCCGCACCGACCGCGCCCACTACTGTGGCAGCATTGGTCAACATGCGGCGCTTTTTCAGATCCACGCCTTCTGTAGCCATGATTACCTCTCAGAAAATTTTAAAAACCCGGTAAAGCCCCCGGCTGAGCGAAAAAAAGCGCCCGCCCGGGGCCAGAAATCGTGTTCCACAAATCGTATATTGCGCCGTGCAAAAAGAACCCCATCACAGACACAAAATTCGCGCGCGAATGATACTCGATGCCCTGCTATTTATCCAACACCTATTTGGTTTTTACTGCCATATCAGTTACTTAACTCCACTCAATTGCGGCCTTATAACGCTCGGCGCAGAAGCAAAAGGTGGGTCACTGAAACCCCGAGT
>JANOOU010000518.1:0-2907 GCA_031421475.1 Gammaproteobacteria bacterium
ATGCCAACAGCACAGGCATGGTGGACCGTTAAGCGTCAGGCCATGACGGCGGACGCGAATGATCCGGTCGGTTTATATTTTGGCACCACCAGTGGTGAGTTATGGATGAGCCGTGATGAAGGCAAACGCTGGGTTTGCATCGCAAAAAATCTACCAGAAATTTATGCGGTAGAAGCCGCAGAACAGCGTTAAAAATGGTTGGGGCTAGGTGCATAACATGAAAGTGCTCATTCCTAGCCCTTTGCTTTCGTATACCCAACAACGTGAAGTGGATGCGCAGGGTGCTACGCTTGCAGAATTACTCCTGGATCTGGAAGCGCATTACCCCGGCATACGATTTCGTATTATTGACGAGCAAGACAAAATGCGCGGGCACATGCGATTTTTTGTGAATCAGGTGCAGGTGTTTGAGCTGAATCACGCCTTACAGAAATCCGATTCGGTGCAGATCGTTCAGGCATTAAGCGGCGGCTGAGCAGGGTTCGGTGTAAAAATATTGCCGTACCTTGTTCGCAATAACAATATAGCGGTGACAGGAGCGCAAACATGGCCGGCTATTCAGCAACACCGTTGATAAAAAAACTGGGACTGCAATCCGGCATGAAACTCTATTTGGTCAATGCACCCGCTGACTATTTTGAGTGGATAGCGCCCGTGCCAGAAAATATAAATATAGTGTCGCGTATGACAGCTGGCCTGGATATGGTGCATGTCTTTTCTACGGATGCCGCGCAGCTGACAAAAGTATTGCAGCAAACACGAAACCGGCTCAAGCCCGATGGCATGATCTGGGTGTCCTGGCCGAAAAAAGCAGCCAAGGTGGCCACTGATATTACCGAAGATACGATTCGAACGATCGCCCTGCCCATGGGCCTGGTTGATATAAAAGTATGTGCGGTTACGGAAGTATGGTCGGGATTGAAACTGGTCATCAGAAAAGAATTACGTGGAAAATGATTATGGTGGTGTGTGTATGTCTTGCCACACGACATAAGCGATAACGATGGATTGTACTAAGATGGATTGTAATAATCAGCAAGATAATTTCTGTAAATAAAATGAATGCGACATTAACCCTGTGGAGGACGCTACATGTCAATTAATTCTGATTCACTGTGGGATACCATGCCCGGCAATATCAGGAGAAAAATCCTGTGGGTCACCTGGTTTATCACCTGGGTGGGTTTGCTGGCGGGTTTTTTTAATCGCGAATTTTACGAATATGTTGTATTTTTTTCGGCAGCCCATGCCGTGGTTGTATTGGTGTTGTTGCAGTTCAATGCAGCCGCTTTTCCGGCACAAGTACGCATTGCCTATTTTTTATGGGTGGCCGTAGGTACCTATGTGCCGTATATGACCATACTGATGTACATCACTACCGTGGGTTTGGCGACAAATCTGTTTGTGGGATATTGCCCGCTGGCGCGCATGTTGTGTTTATTGCCATGGAATAGAAAGGAACCCTTTAGTTTGTCGCTGGTGATGTCTGTGTTTCTAACACCACCTGTTGCAGGGATGTTCAAGCCGCGTAATTCTTGAGCGTAACCCGATATGCATTTTTTGCGGCTTACGTATAAAAAATAAGCCCGTGTAGGGTGCAATAAGTGAAACGCATTGCACCGAATGAGAATTTCATACAGCGCAATGCCCGTTGGTTATTGCGCCCTACGTTTGCTTTTCTGTTCCAAGTAGACGGGTGCAACCCGCGCAATATTGTCTTGTGATTGATTGTAATAATTGGCGGGTTTCACCCGCTCTACATGGCTGCCGCTGGATTAACAAAGGAAGATATAAGACCCATGAAAGTAACAAGAGTCCAAATTCAGGATATTCGTTGTTTCACGGATGCAGACCTGGAATTATCACCCGGAATAAATGTAGTAGTTGGTCCAAACAATAATGGAAAGACTACACTACTCAACTGCATTAGCATCCTCCAGCAGCCATGCTACATTGTCGATCATTATAAACGTATTGGTATAGCTCATGGTTCAGTAAGAATTTGGGCAGACAGTTTCGTCGTTCCTGGAATAAATGCAATAATAAACAACTATTACACACAGACAGATTATGGTGGCCTGATTCAAGGCTGCAAGGAAACCACGGTAATATCTAACGTTAACGGTTTTCAAAATACGGAGCCGCACAATTTCATTATTCCATATCAATCCAAGAGAAAAGTTGGTGGCTATAGCGAAGGAATTGACTCAAGTGAGTTAAACCAAGTGCCCGGAAACTTGTCGAATTTATACGCAAAAATAGATCGAATTTCGAATCCTGAATTTCAGCCAGCATACGACGAATATATAACTGCTTGCGACACCATACTGGGTTTCCGTGTTTCTACAGTTAGCTCTGAAAAAGGTAAAAAAGCTGCCTATTTCATCAAGAATGACCAGAATATACCAATCGACAGGATGGGCGAGGGTATTTCGAACCTACTTGGGTTAATCGTTGACTTGTGTCGCGTTGAAAACAAATTGTTCATAATTGAAGAGCCGGAAAATGACATTCATCCACGAGCTTTGAAGAGTTTATTAGATCTTGTCGTAAAGAAATCTGACCGCAACCAATTCATTGTGACCACTCACTCAAATATTGTTGTCCGCCATCTTGGATCGGCCAAAGACGCAAAACTATTCAATATTGATATGAAATTTGTCGATAAAATACCCACGTCTTCAGTGAATCTTGTGGATACACCCGAAAAACGTAGATGGGTTCTTGAAGATCTTGGTTATGAGCTATTTGACTATGGTCTTTGGGATTATTGGATTTTCTTTGAAGAATCATCGGCTGAAAGGATATTTCGAGACTTTCTAATTCCCTGGTTTGCTCCGAAATTGCAGCATCGAGTCCGAACATTTTCGGCGCGATCTGTCAATGAGGTCTCATTGAAGTTTGAAG
>JANOOU010000519.1:0-3281 GCA_031421475.1 Gammaproteobacteria bacterium
CAAGGGTGTTGAAGTGGTATTCAACTCGGCAAACTTTCACGAAGTGGTTATTCGCTTGCCAAAACCGGCCGCGACTGTGCTCAGTGCATTGGCCGGGCACAATATTATTGGCGGTTATGATTTAAGTGCAGACTATCCCGAGCTGGTGAATAGTATTCTAGTGTGTGCAACGGAAATGCGTACGGCGGAAGATATTGCTGCCTATGTGCGAGCTTTGAAAATTATTTTATAAGCAGACGTTTATGAAATTGTAGGGTGCCAGAACTCAACTTTGGGCGTAGCGCATCCACCCAATGAATTAGCGAATATGTTAGGCGCATCCGCCCTACGTTGTTATCAGAGATAGAAAATTTATGTTGATTTTTGAACACAGTGCACCGGGCCGTCGCAACATTATTCAAGCGCCTAATGTTGACACGAAAGTAAACGATATTCCTGTTGCCTTGCAGCGTGCAAAACCACCGGCATTGCCACGCGTTGCTGAAGGTCAGGTAGTACGCCATTACACGTCCTTGTCACAAAAGAATTTCTCAATCGACACGCATTTTTATCCGCTGGGTTCCTGCACCATGAAGCACAACCCGCGTGCCTGTAATGCACTCGCCATGTTGCCGGGATTTTTAAATCGTCATCCACTGGCACCGGATATGTTTTCGCAGGGCTATATGGCCTGCATGTACGAGTTACAACAAATGCTGGTTGAAGTAACGGGTATGCCCGGTGGTGTGTCGTTAACGCCCATGGCGGGTGCGCAAGGTGAGTTTGCCGGTATTGCCATGATTCGTGCTTATCACGATTCGCGCAACGATGTGTCACGCAAGGAAATTCTGGTACCGAATGCCGCGCATGGCACCAATCCCGCTACCGCCACTATGTGTGGTTATTCCGTAAAAGAAATTCCGACGCTGGATAATGGTGACGTCGATGTGGATGCATTGAAAGCCGCCGTCGGCCCGCAAACCGCCGGATTGATGTTAACCAATCCTTCCACGCTGGGTGTGTTCGAACGCAACATCGAACAGATTGCAAAAATTGTTCACCAGGCCGGCGGCTTGTTGTATTACGACGGCGCCAATCTCAACGCCATTCTGGGAAAAATCCGTCCCGGTGATATGGGCTTTGATGTTATTCATTCCAATCTGCATAAAACCTTTTCCACGCCGCACGGTGGTGGTGGTCCCGGTTCCGGTGCGGTGGGTGTGAGTGCGCGTTTAAAACCGTTTTTGCCTTTGCCGATGGTTACAAAAGAAGGCGACAACTATCGCTGGTTAACCGAAAAAGATTGCCCGCAAAGTATCGGCACCCTGTCTACATTCATGGGTAATGCCGGTGTGTTGTTACGCGCCTATGTTTATATGCGTTTATTGGGGCGTGAAGGCATGGTACGTGTTGCCGAATTTTCCACGCTGAATGCCAACTACATGATGGCGCAATTAAAAAAACGCGGATTTGAAACCGCCATACCGAATCGTCATGCATCGCATGAATTTATTATCACACTCAAAAAACAGGCAAAAGAATTACACGTTTCAGCGATGGATTTCGCCAAACGTTTGCTCGACAAGGGCTATCACGCGCCTACCACGTATTTCCCGTTGCTGGTGCCGGAATGTTTGTTGATTGAGCCCACCGAAACGGAAGCCAAGGATATTCTCGATGGTTTTATAGAGGCGATGGTTGAAATTCAGCACGAAGCCGAAACCGATGCCGAGATGTTGCGCGGTGCGCCTTACACCATGCCGGTGCGACGTCTTGATGATGTGCTGGCAGCCAGGCAACTGGATCTGGCCTGGGGTCAGAATCATCACGAATAACCCAACAAGTGTCATCACGAGAAACACCTTATGGCATACAGTGGTAATACCGGTATTAAACGTATTTTTTTGGCTTTTTTATATTCATGGCAGGGATTCAGAGCCTGCTTTCGCAAGGAAGAAGCGTTTCGTCAGGAAGTATATTTATCGATTGTGTTATTGCCACTGGCGTTTTATCTCGGTGACAACGGTATCCAGATTGCTATGATGGTTGGCAGCGTACTGCTGGTAATGATAGTGGAGATTTTAAATTCCGCTATTGAAGCGGTGGTTGATCGCATCGGTATGGAGCGTCACAAACTCAGTGGTCGCGCCAAGGACATGGGTTCATCTGCTGTGATGTTGTCACTGATTAATGTTGTCGTGGTGTGGAGTCTGGTTCTGTTTTATAAATAAATAGTTAACGATAGGTGGCAACTATGTACAACAAAATTCTGCTGCTGTTAGTGACAACATTTCTTGCTTGTTCTGTTCAGGCGCGCGAAATTGCCGACGTCCAGATTGATGAAACCGCCGTTGTACCGGGGGTCGCAATACCGCTTAGTCTCAATGGCGCAGCCATACGCACTAAATTATTCTTCAAGGTCTATGTCGCCGCCTTGTATGTCTCCGAAAAATCTAATAATGCAGATGTATTGCTGGCCAACACCGCCGGTAAGCGCATGATGATGCACATGCTGTACAGCGAAGTTGAAAAAGAAAAACTGGTTAAGGCCTGGCAGGAGGGGTTTGAAAAAAATCTTAACGCAGCGGAGTATGCAGCCATTAAACCACGGCTGGAACGTTTTAATAATATGTTCAGCACCCTGCGTAAAAATGATGTTGCACTCATTGATTTCGTGCCCGGTGTTGGTACGCGCGTGACACTACGCGGCGAAGGCGGTCATGATGAAGAGAAGGGCGTGATTGAAGGCGAGGATTTTTATCGAGCGTTGTTGAGTGTATGGATAGGGGCCGCACCGGCGACGGATGAAATGAAGGCGGGATTGTTGGGATTGGATAAATAATTTTCTGGATTGGGCGTTCGTTATCTATTGCTCACTCCCACCCTATCAAAAAAACACAGCGTAATCTGTTGCGCTGCTCCCTTCATGCCATTGCCGCCATCATGGCGATCTGCACTTTTTCATCATCCCCATAAACATGTTTCAATAAATCTGTAATCCGATCTGATAGGTCGCTGGTTTGTGCAGCGGCCAGTGTCTGCGCATATAAAAATAAATTGCGTGCAGAAATGTTGATCGTTGTATCGCTGCCAGCCGGGCGAGTTTCGAAGTTGATTGTTTTTTCCAAATCCAGTTGCGCCATATGTTCAGCGTTGAGCTCCATCTCATTCAGATTGCTTATGGTTTGCGTATGCAAGTTTGCGGGCATGGCGATAATCTGGTTTTTCATCAGCTTACGTGCCGCACGCAGTGGCTTGATGATGGCGGTTTGCCAGGGTTCACTGGCGAGTATCAGTTTTTG
>JANOOU010000520.1:0-1752 GCA_031421475.1 Gammaproteobacteria bacterium
TGTTTTTTATAGGAATCCAGCGCATCCGTCAGTACTTTGATTTCGCCATACTTGGCGCTGGCTTTTAAAGGGTGAAGCTGTTCGCGCGTTAATTCAATTTGTTTAAAGGCTTTTTCAGTGAATTGCGGATCATCTGGATGCGCGCGCACTTCAATCTGGGCGTGCAAAAATTGTTTGTCAAGCTTGCTGATGATGGTGCGAATTTCCTGCGAATTCTGTTGTTTGCCGGCGACTATGTCGGTGACGGCCAGCAGAAAAATAAAGGCGAGTGCACTGATAACAATGCTGGCAAATAAACGGTGTGTAATTTTCATATCAATTTTCCTGAACCAGTGCCAGTTGTTCTTTGAGTTGTAATATATGTTGTTCCCAGTAATGGGGTGTATTGAACCAGGTAAACGTGGCCGGAAATGCTGGATCAGACCAGCGCTGTGCCAGCCAGCCGCTGTAATGCACCAGGCGCATACAGCGCAAGGTTTCAATCAGTTTGACTTCTGCCATGTTGAAGTCGTGAAACTGGAAATAACCGTCTAGTAAACTATCCAGCTGACGTCGCCGGTCTTCGTCTTCACCGGATATTAACATCCACAGGTCTTGCACGGCCGGGCCCATACGGCTGTCATCGAAATCAACAAAGTTGGGGCCGCTATCGTGCCATAAAATATTACTGGGGTGGCAATCACCGTGCAAACGTATGGATTGAAAAGTGATGGTCGAATAATGTTTTTTTAATAACGGGATCAGGGTATCCAGCAGGCTTTGATAGGCCGGTCGTAAATAATCCGGTATGAAATCGTGGCTTAATAAAAATTGCATGGGTGCCATGACATAACTTTCCAGGTCAACAGCGGGACGGTGCATGAACGGACGTGTGGCGGCCACCGCATGAATTCGGCCAAGATAACGGCCCAGCCAAAGCAGGTGCTCGGGGTTGTCGAGTTCCGGTGTGCGCCCGCCTTTGCGGGGATACAGGGCAAAGCGATATTGTTGATGGCGCAGCAGCGTGTGACCTGCGAACGACAGGGGTGCAACCACCGGGATGTCGAGTTCGGCGAGTTCGGTGGTGAAGTCATGTTCTTCAATAATCTGTTCATCCGTCCAGCGATGCGGGCGATAAAACTTGCCGATCAAGGGTGGCTGATCTTCAATGCCAATCTGGTATACGCGATTTTCATAACTGTTCAGTGCAAATATCCGGGCATCGCAAACCAGGCCCAGGCTTTCAACCGCTGCAATAATGGCATCCGGTGCCAGTGCCGAAAAGTCGTGGCTGTTGAGTTTGGTGTCGGCGTCGGCGTCGGTATTGATGTTTATGTTGGTCATGGGTGAATGGTAACCGCTAAACAACTACCATGGCGGATTTGTTAATTCTGATGTTTTGCGGGCACCGTATTGCCTCTGCTTCATCGTTTAACGTTTAAAGAAAAAGATCAACATGAGTACACCGCTGAACAAACTCGGAAGCCAATACCATGCCATTACGTTGCGCACCTATAGTTGCTGCCGGGTTTGTTTAGCAGCGTGCGCATGATGGTCAGCTTTTGTGTTTTACGTTAAGGGCACCTCTAAAAATGCACTTTTTCCGCGATGGCTGCGTCACCGATTTTTGCTCCTGCAAAATCGGCATACAATTCATCCTGACTATAACCTCCGTGCTCGACAAAATCGCCTGGAGCGATTTTGAACAGGCTTTGCCTGGCCCGAAGGGCGGAGGGCACGACTGCATGGATGCAGGAGGTAGAGCAACGCAGG
>JANOOU010000521.1:0-2551 GCA_031421475.1 Gammaproteobacteria bacterium
CTATTTTACAAAGAGCCTCAGTCCTTTTGCTTTCATTGGTTGTCTTAAGTCTCCCCATAGCGAATGCGGCAAATCTAGAGCAGTCGTCACAAAACGAAATCTTTGATAATCCATTTATCGTTACCGGATTTAATTCAAAGACAAATATTCTTACCGGGTATGTATCAGCGCTTCGAACCTCACCAGGGCGAACTGATGAATGCAAATTTGTCTTCTCTGGTCAAAGTGAAAGAAAAAATGCTCTGCCCGTGTCTATAAAAAATTCGGTTAACACGTCGTTCAATGGAAATGCTGAACTAATTGAGGTTACAAAAGGACGATTGACGTCTGATGTAAAGCAAAAAAAACTTATTCTCCATCAAACAGCATTGCCCGGGGATTGTGACTGGATTCTTCAGTTTATTGGTGGTGAAAAAATCATTCAGAGCGGTGAGGTATTTTCCATACTTATTGATGATGGAGTTATCGGCGATTGGCTTGCAGTGTATGCGATTCGATCAAAGCGCGCCTATTTTCACAAAAGACCCGAGGACTCAAGTGTTGGAAAGGGTTATTTGATTTCAGGCGATTTGGTTTACGTGTATGACGAGAAAAAGGATTGGTATTACGTTAAATTTATGGGACGTAAAAAAACCAGTGGTTGGATAAAAATATCAGACACGATTCAATTTTCACAATAATATAGATTTGGCAAGCGCTAAGAAACCGTGTTGAACGTCTTGCCGCCGCTGTTCATATTGCTTTCCCAGTCTTGCTGTGCAGGTCAACAGAAGCTAACGGGTGTATTTTCGCTTGTCTGTTTGCTATCCGTTTGTTGTTTTGAAGCTTACGCCAGTGGGACGGCCCCCAAGTCTGGTAGTCAGATATCTTCCTTTGGGACGGTATCTGCGGCCATAGGCGTGACAGATAAAAAACTAAGTGGATTTTATCATTTCACTCAAGTAAAAATGCCAGGAAGGTCTTTTCATGCTGATTGTAAAATATTTTTTTTCGGTGATTTTTTTTCCGACAAAGCCATGCCGGTGCGCGCTACTACTTTTAATTCAAAAGCAATAGAGCCAGTCAATGGAGTTCTCACTTTTAATGGGTATATAAAGTTTGCAAAGAGCCTACCTGCAGTGCAATCCTTTACTCTGGTTTTAGCTGAGAATATACCTAACTGCACTGATGAAATAGAAGTTTTAAAAACAGAGTTTGGATTTTAAATAAACAAATTAGACGACTGGAAATCAATTTCAGTCGTGAGTTCTAAACGAGCATATTTCCATTCAGATACACAACCAGAAAGTAAGAAAAAATCATTTTTAGTGGCTGGCGACTCTATTTACATTTACGATGAAAAACCAGGTTGGTATTTTGTGAAATTTCGAGCCGGAAAAAAAACTACGGGTTGGATTAAAAAAGCCGACACCATACAAATTTTAGAATAGCAATTTAATGAAATCTAAAATCTATTTATTCCTACTCACCCTAGTCAGCATTAGTGCAAATGCAAAAAATTTATGCCTGCCAACGGAAGAAACTGTTTTTTCATTTGAAACAAAAGCGAAGAAAACTCTTTCTCTCTGCAAAAACTCAAACAAAAACTATCTAACTTACAAATTTGGCACGCCAAAAAATATTGAATTACAGTTCCCTGCTAAATTAGATAAAACCTCTTGGGGGAAATTTGAGTTTTCGGGCATGAGTAGGCCGGGTGGGAAAATGAATGCAGGGTTTGGCGATTACTCACTTTCATTTGAAAACGAAAATGCCGCATACACGATATTCCAGCAGTGGAGCTATGAAAATGATGGATATGCTATTGGAGTAACAATAACGGGCAATGGGAAGCCGGTTACTGTAAAAGGGTTAAAGAAAACTCAAGAAGGTTCACTTGTACTATTAGAGAAGGAAGAAAATATTCGTAACGTAGCGGAGCAATAGTTTTGTGCTGGGAGAGTGGTGGATCGCAGATGAAATCAAGCACTTTAGTGGCATTCATTACTATTTTAATTTGTTGTGATTTTCAAGTTGCTCAAGCGGCCAGCTTTGATTGCAGAATTGCATCCAGCAAAGTTGAAAAACATATTTGTGCTGACAAAGACTTATGAGCGCGCCTCGAACGGATTGGCAACAAAAAACGTGCCCAGCTTACGCAAAGTCATCTTCATCGCGCCGCCATGGATTCGTGCGGACAGATTGACTGCAAACAACACCGCGCCACAGCGATAACCGAATTATTTGCGCCGCAAAGGTAAACACTCATGCCCAACACTCACTCAAAACCAAAACGCCATCACGACCCATTGGCGCTGCGGCAGAAACTAAACATCAACCAGCAAATTTTCTGGAAGCCGCTGGGGGTAACGCAAAGTGGCGGGTCGCGCTATGAGGCGGGGCGACGCATGCCGCTGCCGGTGGAGAAGTTATTGGAGTTGGTGTATGTGAAGGGCGTTGACCCGCAACAACTCGATGCGCATGACGCGGCGATTTTGCGTTACCTCAAAGGGCGGCATCCCGATTTATACGCCACGCTGTTGAGAGCGACAGGCAGCGATGAGTAGAGCCG
>JANOOU010000522.1:0-7268 GCA_031421475.1 Gammaproteobacteria bacterium
CAGGCGCGCACTTCTTTCACGCCCGCAGTGAAATAAGTTTGCAAGCCCAGCAGTTTGTAACCGCCACGGATTACACGATCAAGCCCGGCTTCATCCAGACCCATCTCGGCTAAAAATACAGTGCGCTCTTCGTCTTCCAACTCCACCAGTTCGGATTCGATGGAAGCACATATCGGCACCACGATCGAACCTTCGGCGGCCGCAATTTTGCGCACGATGTCGAGCAGCGGATTATTTTCAAAACCGTCTTCGGCAACATTGGCGATGTACATGGTGGGTTTAATGGTGAGCAGAAATAAATCGCGTACCATTTTCTTTTCGTCGTCGCTTAATCCCAGGGCACGCGCCATATTGCCAGCATCCAGTTGTTTCTGGATACGTTCCAGCACTAGCAGCCGCGCCTTGCCATCTTTGTCACCGGATTTGGCGACCTTGGCGGTTTTTAAAATGGCTTTTTCAACTGAATCCATATCGGCCAGTGCGAGTTCAGTATTGATCACTTCGATGTCGCTGGCGGGGTCCACTTTTCCTGCAACATGAATAATGTCGTCGTTAACAAAGCAACGCACCACTTGTGCAATGGCATCGGTTTCACGAATCGTCGCTAAAAATTTATTGCCCAGGCCTTCACCTTTGGATGCGCCCGCCACCAGACCGGCAATGTCCACGAATTCCATGGTGGTCGGCATAATACGTTCCGGGCTAACAATATCCGCCAGCGCTTGCAATCGCGGGTCTGGCATCGGCACCATGCCGACATTGGGCTCAATGGTGCAAAACGGATAATTCGCCGCCTGAATCTGCGCCCGGGTTAGCGCATTAAACAGCGTAGATTTGCCGACATTAGGCAGGCCGACTATGCCGCATTTAAAACCCATGATCTGTACTCTGGTTGATTAAAAAATAATGCAAAGACTAAAAGAAAAAGAAAACGCAAATAAACGCAAATAAAAAAATCTATTTCATTAACTCCCCCTCCCTAACCCTCCCCCGTCAAGGGGGAGGGAACTTTATGTGTGCTACGCACAAGTTCATCTTGCTTCTAAACCCTAAATCTTTTATTTGCGTGATGCACACGGATGTGCAAATGCCGCGAGCGCAGGAGCGGCGCATTTGCGTTTTCTGTTGCTCCAACTCAACTATGCAACTCTCGCACCGCTTTATCCCAGTCACCTTCCACCAGCGCAGGCCAGACATGCAACGCCTGTTCGATAGATTGCATGATGGCAATTTTTTCGTCGGCAGTGGGGCGCTGTAAAACGTAATCGACCACTTTATCTTTTGAGCCCGGGTGGGCAATACCAATGCGCAAACGGTGAAATGTTTTACCGCTCATTTGTTCAATAATATCGCGCAAACCGTTATGGCCACCGTGGCCACCATCGGTTTTTAAACGTGCGCAACCGGCGTCCAGATCCAGCTCGTCGTGCGCCACCAAAATATTTTCCAGGGGGATTTTGTAGAAATCAGCCAGCTTGTGTACGGCCATGCCACTGCGGTTCATGAAGGTATCGGGTTTTAGTAACCAGATATCGCGGCCGCTTGCATTAACACGACACACTGCACCAGCGAATTTACTGTCAGCACGAAATTGCGCGCCATAAAGACGCGCAATTTCATCCACCAGCCAGAACCCTGCGTTATGCCGGGTCTGTTCATACTGACTGCCCGGATTACCCAGCCCCGCGACCAGTTGTATGTCGACGTGCTTGCCAGCCATCCGGTTAGCAGATTATTTCTTGTCAGCCGGAGCCGCCGCCGGTGCGGCTTCTGCAGCCACAGCAACCACGGGCACTTCTTCAACAATCTGCTTGGGTGCATGAATAGATACCACCGCCGAATCGTGATCGACACCGTGTTTCAGTGCACGGATTTCAACACCGGCAGGCAGCTTGATTCCTGACAAATGAATGGCGTGGTTCAGGTGCAAGGCAGACACATCCACTTCAATGTACTCGGGAATGTCTTTTGGCAAACATTCAACTTCAACTTCGATCACCACGTGGCTGACGATACCGCCTTCCAGTTTAACGCCCGGTGACTTTTCTTCATTAATGAAGTGCAGGGGCACATGCATATGCAGTTTTTTGTTGGCATCTACGCGCTGGAAATCCATGTGCAGGATGTCAAGCTTGTAGGGATGATGCTGGATGTCACGCAGAATCACCTGCTCGTTCTTGCCATCAAATTTAAGCTGCACAATAGACGAATAAAACACCTGATTCTTCATCACCGCACGCACTTCGCGTTGCGTCAGCATTAAGTTAACAGCGTCTTTACCCGCGCCATACACAATGGCGGGCAGTTTATCTGTGTGACGCAGGCGGCGGCTCGCACCTTTGCCCTGATCAGCACGCAGTTCAGCATTCAGTTCAATAGCCATATTCATTACTCCAGGTTACGGGCATGTCAAAACATATCCCGAAAAAAAGAATGAGCGCAGCATGCCCTTCCCTCACCTACCCCCGGCTAACACCGATGGTTCCCCCTCTCCCGCATTGCGGGAGAGGGCAGGTCAGTGTCGCTGCGCGACATTCATATTAAAAGCACCCCGACGCGACCAACGGGGTACCGAAAAAGAGCGCGGATTATACATAAAGAGTCGGGGGCAGGATAGCCCCCGGCGCTGGGCGTGCAGGGCCGGACCTTCGGTCTGTCCATGCTAGTCCATGTACATCGAGCTTACCGACTCGTCGTAATGAATACGGCGTATGGTTTCGGCGAGCATGGTAGCAATGGAAAGCTGGCGGATGGTGGTGCAGGCTTCGGCCTCATCACTCAAGGGAATGGTATCAGTGACCACCAGCTCATCCAGTACCGAGTTATTCAGATTTTCAATCGCAGCCCCCGACAACACCGGATGGGTGCAATAGGCTGTCACATGGGTCGCACCGTGTTCTTTCAGAGCCTTGGCCGCCTTGCACAGGGTGCCAGCCGTATCCACCATGTCGTCTATCAGCACGCAATTCATGCCTTCCACTTCACCGATGATATTCATGACCTGCGCCTCATTGGCCTTAGGGCGGCGTTTGTCGATGATGGCCAGATCGGCATCACCCAGGCGTTTGGCCAGCGCCCGTGCACGCACCACGCCGCCAACATCCGGTGACACCACCAGCAAATTACTGAAGCGCTGACGCCAGATATCGCCGAGCAATATCGGTGAGGCGTACACATTATCAACCGGGATATTAAAGAAACCCTGAATCTGGTCGGCGTGCAAATCAACGGTGAGTACACGGTCTACACCCACACCATCGAGCATATTGGCAACCACCTTGGCGGTGATGGCCACACGTGTAGAACGCGGGCGACGATCCTGACGCGAATAACCAAAATAGGGGATAACCGCAATAATCCGATCCGCCGAGGCGCGACGCAGGGCATCAACCATCACCATCAGTTCCATTAAATTGTCATTGGTGGGCAGGCAGGTAGACTGAATGATGTAAACATCTCTACCACGTACCGTCTCTTCGATTTCAACGTAAATTTCACCATCGCTGAAACGTTCGACACTGGCCTTGCCGAGTGAGACGTTCAGGTATTCCGCAATGCGGCGCGCCAGTTTGGGATTGGCATTGCCTGTGAAAATCATCAACTCGGAATCGGCCTGGCTCACGATAAACAACACCTGTCTGTAGATGGCGACATGCCTGGATACATGCTTGAAAAATGGCTGGGCTGCCAGGATTTGAACCTGGGAATGTCGGAATCAAAATCCGATGCCTTACCGCTTGGCGACAGCCCAATAATTGAAACAAACTCACCCACTGCCTCACCCACTATATTACTGCCTATATAACTGCATGTGCAGTGGCGAAACATTGCACGCTCTGGCAACAAACCCGGTACAGGTTGATGGCAGATTTTGCAGCGCCTGTTGCGCTGCTGCTTCCTCGTCAAAGGCCACAAACACGCAAGCGCCTGTGCCGGTTAAACGGGGTGTGCCAAACGCCAATAAATGTTTGATCAGCGTTGCGATTTGCGGATACCGACGGGCGGCAACCGCTTCACACACATTACTCAAATCGGCCAGTTTCACCGCGCCGGTTTGAAGGCTGCGTATTGTGATGGCGTGCTTGTTGCGTGTCAATTGTGAATCACCGAATACCTCGGCCGTGGACACCTGTACCGGTGGCCGGGCCACCAGAAACCAGCGCTCCGGTAAAACCATAGGTGTCAGCTGCTCACCCACGCCCTCGGCAAACGCGGCATGGCCGTGTACAAACACCGGCACATCGGCCCCCAGCTGCAAACCAATGTCGGCCAGTTGCTGCATCGACAAACCGGTTTGCCAAAGCTCATTCAACACACACAGCGTGGTGGCTGCATCGGAACTGCCACCACCGACGCCACCACCCACGGGCAAATTCTTCAGCAAAGAAATATCGGCGCCCAGCGTACAGTGTGTTGCTTGTTGCAGTGCACGCGCCGCGCGTATTGTTAAATCCTGCTCGGCGGACACACCGGAAAAATCAATGCGACGTTTTATTTCGCCATCCTGGCGCACCGCAAACATCAGCTCATCACCCACATCCAGAAACTGAAATACAGTTTGCAACAAATGATAACCGTCTGCACGCCGACCAATAATGTGCAAAAACAAATTCAGTTTGGCAGGCGCGATCCAGCGCTGATTCACGGCAACAGCCACTGACGCACCAGTAATTTCAGATTCACATCACGTTGATCAAGCCGACGCATGATGATTTTTTGCGGCAACAAATAATCGCCGGTTAACGCATAATTTTGCAGCTCAATAGACCAGCCATCCTGTTCCAGCATGGCCAACCCGCCTTGTTCATTCCAGCGCATCTGTGCCGGTGCAGTTGATGGTGATGCAATACCCAGCACCCAGAAACGTAATCCCGAAACCGGAAATTGCCAGTCCGGCATACCGGCCAGTATTTCTTCAACCGTGTCGGCCACCATGCCATCGCCATTTGAAAATGCCAACATCACTTGGGTTGCATCAGCCGTTAACACACTGCTGCCGGCACCAAATGGTGCCACCAGTTTTATCTCGTAATTTTTAGCATCGGTTTGTCGCCAGAACACATCAGCCTGACCACCGTCGTTGCCGTTACGCATGGCCACCTTGCCCGACAATTGCCACTGCGTGAGTGACAACATGGTTTGTTGATGCTGTTGCCAGTGCTGCGCATTTGGCGGAGATGCCTGCATGGAAGTGAGTGTGGTGCAGGCGTTGAGCGACGCCAACAAAAAAACAATCGTAAATATTTGCACTGCCACGACAGCACGTTCACAAAACATGGAAGGTATGGCATGCACAGAATTACACTGCGCGGGTGCTGCGATTGCGGCCATCATGATCATCAGTTGCTGAATTCGGAAAGCGGATTGTAGCGTTATTCCCGCGCAGGCGGGAAACTGATCGTTTTATGTCAGCATCCCGCTAAGGAAGCCCTCAATATTTCCATCTGGAATTCCATCGGGAATTCTCGGGGCATCTTTATTGTTTAAAACGTTTCATGGTTTCAAGCAGCACGGGATGATCGGCGTGCAAATGGATTCCACGCTGCCAGATTTTGTCGGCTTCTTCAGCCTGGCCGCTTACCCACAACACCTCACCCAGATGTGCCGCAATTTCTGCATCTTCAACTTTTGCAAACGCTTTGCGTAAATGCACAACCGACTCACTGTATTCACCCAGGCGGTAATAAACCCAGCCCAGGCTGTCCAGCACGGAGGGATCATCCGGCATTAATGCGGCCGCTTTTAAGATGTAGTTTTTGGCTTCCTGCAAACGCTGGCTATGATCAGCCAGGGTGTAACCCAGTGCGTTCAGTGCATTCACATTTTCAGGCTCGTGTGTGAGCACTAATCGTAAATCGGATTCAGCTACATCCAGCATGTCGAGTTTTTCGGCAATGAGTGCACGCGCATACAGCAGATCAATATTTTCCGGCGATTTTTTCAGCGCGTTAGTGTAAATATCCAGGGCTTCCTGATTGCGCTCGGCATTGCGTAATACTTCGCCCTGCGCCAGATACAACCGTACTGCGCCGGGATTATCATCTGTTGCAATCAAACTTTGTAATTGCACCATGGCTTTATCAACTTCGCCGGTTGCAGCCAGTAAACCCGCTGCGCGGATATGCGCATCCAGATAATACTCACCCTGCCCCACCCGTTCATAATTGGCTATGGCCACCACCAGCTTGCCTTGTACCTGCTGAATGCGGCCCAAATAATAGTGTGCCTGTGCCGAGTGAAAACCTTTGTCTATTAATGACTGCAATTGATCATTGGCCAGATCCACTTTGCCAATTTCGATAGACAACAAACCCAGGCTCAATAACACATCCGGGTTATCGGGTAATTTTTCATGCAAAATCTGGAACTGCTGCCAGGCCGGATTATATTGCTTGGCTTGCACCAGCATGCGCGCATATTGCAAACGCAGTTGGGTGTCATCGGAACGTAATCCCACCGCTTTGGCGACGGCGTCAATGGCGCCCTCTTCATTTTGCTGTGCCGCCAGAATTTGCGCCTTGATTAACCAGGCATCACCGGTTTCCGGCTCGATGACCAGCACCGCATCGACCAGCGACTGCGCCGTATCCAGTTTTTCGACGGCCACCTCATAACGTGCACGCAATAACATTAAACGCAATTGTTTGGGATACAACGGATCAAGCCTGCGCAATACCGCCACCGCCACTTCCGGGCTGGCTTCCTTTTGCAGAATATGGCTCAGTGCGCTGATAGCCGTGTCGAGGATCTCGCCTTTATGCGTCAGCATGGGTACCAGTTCTTTGATGACGGCATCAACATCACCCAAATGCAGCAAGGCCAACACCTTTACCCGTGCAATATCTTCATTGGCACCCGGCGCCAGGGCCTGCCAGCGTTCAATGGCAACCAGGGCATCATCGTAACGCTCGGCAAACAGGGAAATATGCGCCGCGCGCGCCGCGACCTTGGCATCGGTAGTCAGGGCGGCGGCTTTGCTGTAGTACCCGGCCGCCGCCGCCATATCACCCCGACTACCCGCAAATTCACCTGCCAGGAGCTGAAACAGTAAATCGCCATTAAGCTCTGGTTTATCGGGCGCAACATCCTGTGCGTCCACACGCGGCGCATAGGCGGCACAACTGGCTGCCAGTAACAGGACGGTTGCAACAGAAATAATCTTTAAGCATTGAAGTTTCAGCATAAGAACCTTGTTGTCCACGCCTGCCTGGCCGTGAAAATAAATCGTCACCCTCTAATATAAACCACAGATACCGCACTTGCTCGCC
>JANOOU010000523.1:0-3981 GCA_031421475.1 Gammaproteobacteria bacterium
CTTTTTATTTAACTATTTTAATTACGCATTAAAAATCAAATCGAATTCCAAGGTGTCCACTACTATCCATTTCATCATAATCAAAACCACCTTCCAGCTGGTATTCCATAAATCGATAACCAATATAGGCACGCGCACTAGGCGTTACTTCCAGCTCAATACCTAGCCGATATTCGTTATAACGCTCAGCACCACTGAAACTGGTAATACTCGGCGCAACAAACCCTTCGAACAAAAACGCAACCGGGGTAGACGAGGGAACGATGTAACGCACCTGCATACCAATTGCCAAAGCACTCACGCTTTCATCAATATTGTCCAGATCGGCCCAGGACAGCTTTCCGCCTACACCAAATTTCCATGCGCGATTATTACCTGCACTATTACCCGTTACCATACCGGTCAGGTTTAGCTGCAAATCATTGGTTTCGTTAAAGAACCCACCCATACCAATATCAAGTCCGCCATATGCGAAGGTGGAAGATTTGGCCAGGTAAATAATTTCTGCGGCATCATTGCCAAGTTTTATATCAATGCCAGCGGCTTCCACCTGCATGGATATCAGCAAAGCCGGTGCTATGGCCAGAATTTTTTTCAACATGGATCACCTTATAGGTTAGTCATTCACTGGCGCGGATAATACACAATGGCCACGCTTAAAAACAGGCAGCAGATAACACTAATGCATTATTCACAGGGTGGAGAGCTCCCCTGCCATGCCATAAATGCGCCTGGCAGAAGGCAATGACTATTAAATTGTTTGGTAATATAAATTCTGCGGATGGCGCGCCTGGGCGAAAAACAGCCAGCGCTCAAACAACAATCCGACATACTGAATAACAAAAGCCGCACCCAGCACCATGATATTGTTGTTTTGCATACCCGCCATGAGCAAACCGATTGGCACGACAAATACCAAAAACATAAATACCCATTTAATAGATCGTAGAAACCAGGCGGTTTTGCCGTGAAAATATTCACGCGTATTGAAACTGCCGCCCATGGCTCCCTGCGCGGTTTGCACAACCTTGTTATGGCGCACACCGATGGCCGATTGAATGGTTGATTTATATTTCAAACGGGAATTTCGAATCAGCGACGCACTCCGTGTTATAAACGCCGCCACCGTAATGATGATGGACCAAATGCCGAAAAAGCGTGTTAAATCCGGCGCTGCTTCATATGAGAACGCCGTCGCCAGCGTGAAGCCACTGGCGGTACCGAGCAGCAAATAATTAATCACGGTTAAGGGATTAGACCATTCCTGTAAAAACTTAATGCAGGCGTAAATCATGGCCGTACAAAGAAACAGTAAAAATACAGCAACCGCACCCAGCGCGCCCACCATTAAACTGGCATGAAAAGTCACACCTGTTTCGGTGGTTGCTATCACCATATCCCAGCCCATGTAATGCATTACGCCATAAGCAAAAACAAATGCCATGACCAATGGCAACACAATCACTTCACGCGACAGCCAGGATGTACGCCACATCGTAGCGGCACGCCAGGCACGCTCGGGATGTCCCAGATGAAAAAACGACGCCACCAAACCCGCCATCAAAAACGACAAGGCTATCAGACTGCCTACCGCATAAAAACCACTGCTATCCTGCGCCGGTAAAAATTGCGCGGCGGTATAAGACTGGCCGGTAAACAAGGCCAGAAACAAACCCTGACCAACACCGATCAAGGTGGTAAGCAAAATGACGGAAAAATGGGGATGCATAATAACTCCAAGGTTAAAGCTTAAAGTTTAAAGTGCAAAGGGAAGCAAACCCTTTAAACTTTTCACTTTAAACTTTGTACTTAATATTACCAACTGGTTGAATCATCCAGCGTCGGTTCAGTAACCGGGCCAGATGGTTTACGCTGTTCTTTCTTCAACGGATTATCGGCACGCACCAATTCATCTTCATGAATATTGATACGTGTTTTACGCCGTGGTAAATAATGATTAGCCGGGTTGGTACCCCATTCCGGCATCAGTGCATAACCGCCTTGTTCGCGTATTGCAATCGAGACATTGGATTCTGGATCGTGCACATCACCAAACAAACGCGCTGAGGTTGGGCAAGCCATAACACAGGCCGGTTTGCGTTCAGATTCCGGCAACGCCGTGTCGTAAATACGATCTACACATAGTGTGCATTTTTTCATCACTTTCTGGTGCTCATCAAGTTCGCGTGCGCCGTAAGGGCAGGCCCACGAGCAATAATTGCAGCCAATACATTTATCGTAATCCACCAATACTATGCCATCGGATTTACGTTTATAGCTGGCGCCGGTTGGGCACACCGGCACACACGGTGGATCTTCGCAATGCAGGCAAGATTTTGGGAAATGAATGGTTTCAGTATTGGGGAAACTACCCACTTCGTAAGTTTGTACGCGATTAAAAAATGTACCGGTAGGTTCTTTGCTGTACGGATTGTCATCCGACATAAAACCGGCAGGGCCTGATGTGTTCCATTCCTTGCACGAAGTAACACAGGCATGACAACCCACACACACATTTAAATCAATAACCAATGCTAACTGTGTCATACCTTTTCTCCTTTGTTCATCGACTTGCCTTTACCAAAAGCCCCTGCAAAAAATCCCAGCCACTTTTGACGGATACCGGTGCCGGGTAATGCTGGCATCGCAGCAAATTGCGGGGAGGTTTGTCGTGGTTCATTCTGTTGCGCCGGGTACACACGCACCCGCACATCGTACCAGCCAGCCTGTCCGGTGACCGGATCCGAATTCGACAAATGATCACCCGCTGCATTCGCCGGTAATTCTTCACTGATTAAATGATTTAACAAAAAACCCTGTTGTGATTCGTTGGCATTTTTGTCGAGATTCCACGCGCCAGCGGCTTTACCAATTGCATTCCAGGTCCACACCGTGCCCGGCTCCACTGCTTCGGAAAAACGCACCATACAGCGCACTTTTCCGTGCATCGATTCCACCCAAACCCAGTCGCCATCGCCAAAGCCTTGTTTTTCACCCAGGCTGGGGTGTACGTTCAAATAATTATGCGCATGAATCTGGCGTAACCAAGCGTTTTGCGAATCCCACGAGTGATACATCGCCATCGGTCTTTGTGTTATCGCATTCAGGGGATAAAGCTGTTTGTCGGTTAATTGCGCTTCCAGTGGTTCGGAATAAAACGGCAAAGGATCAAAGTGCTCGATGATGCGCGCTTTCAAACGTTCCGGTGGACGACGTGTTCCATATTTACCCTGCGCGGCCAAACGAAATTTTTGCAACACTTCCGAATAAATATGAATATTGATAGGCTCGGCGTAGCGAGTTAAACGATGCTCCTGCGCCCACTTCAAATAACCCATGTTCCAGTTACGCATGTATTGATACGATTTGGGCAAGTGATATTGATACACGCAATTATTTTTGGCATACATTTCCCATTGATTCGGGTTCGGTTCGCCCTTCATGAATTTTTCGCCGCCCTTGCCACGCCAGCCCGCCAGAAAACCAATACCGGAACCGGGTTCGGTTTCGTAATTCACAATAAAGTCGGGGTAGTCGCGGAATTTGCGGGTGCCATCGGCTTTAACAAATGCGGGTAATTTTAAGCGCGTGGCAAGCTCCACCAATACTTCCTGAAACGGTTTGCACTGGCCGGTGGGTGGCACCACCGGAATACGCACGGAATCCACCGGGCCATCGAATTCTGAAATCGGCCGATCCAGCATCGACATCACGTCATGACGTTCCAGATAAGTCGTATCGGGCAATATCAAATCGGCATAGGCGGTCATTTCTGACTGGAACGCATCGGCCACAATAATGAACGGAATTTTGTATTCGCCGTTTTCATTTTTGTCGTTCAACATTTTGCGCACTTCGACAGTGTTCATCGACGAGTTCCACGCCATATTGGCCATGAAAATTAACAAGGTGTCGAGGGTATACGGATCGCCGCGCCAGGCGTTGGTAATCACGTTGTGCATCAGGCCGTGAGCCGATAAC
>JANOOU010000524.1:0-2009 GCA_031421475.1 Gammaproteobacteria bacterium
GTGAACAGCTGCTCGCCTCGAGTTTCGCCGTTCGCAGCATCCAGACAATTATGATATTCTCCGCCGGACACGATACTGCCCGCAGCGCTGTAGCTATTGATCTAAACCGCCTTCTGGCCTGGGTTAAACCCTTTCTACCCCCCATGCCGGCCCAATAACCAACAGGTACCCACATGACTGATCAAGCCTCCCCTCAGCAACAATTCGCCATTCAAAAGCTTTACCTAAAGGACGCGTCGCTGGAATCACCCGGTGCACCCGCCATATTTCAGGAAGGCCAGTGGCAACCCGAAATCAATGTGCAAATCAACACTGAAGCCAAACCCGTTTCCGAGAATTTGCACGAAGTCGTACTCACCATCACGGTTACTGCGAAACAAAAAGGCGGCACGGCTTTCTTAATAGAAGTAAAACAGGCGGGGCTGTTTACGCTCAGTGGATTTCCCCAGGAACAACTGGGCGGTATGCTCGGCGCTTATTGCCCCGAAGTTTTGTTTCCGTTTGCGCGTGAAGCCATTTGCGACCTGGTCGGCAAGGGCGGCTTCCCGCAATTATTGCTGGCACCGGTTAACTTCAACGCCTTGTATATGCAACATCAGCAGCAAAAAATTCCAAAGACTGAAGTCGCTCACTGATCCCCATGGCTGCACGAAACATTGTGGTGCTAGGTGCCGGATCATGGGGCACAGCACTCGCTATACAGGCCGCACGAGCCGGACAATCTGTCACCCTGTGGGGGCTGGAGAGCGATCACATTGCAACCATGCAACACGAACGCTGCAACCGTTTTTACCTGCCCGATATTTTGTTTCCAGAAAATCTGCAATTAAGTTCTGATCTGGCTGGGTGTTTGCAACGGGCGCAAACCCTATTAATTGCTGTGCCCAGTCACGCCTTTCGTTCTTTTATAAAATCCGCTCAATTGGGTATACGCAACGACCACCATATCGTTTGGGCCACCAAGGGGCTCGAAGAGGGCAGCGCGCAACTGATGCACCAGATAGTGGCCGATGAATTACCTGCATCCACGCAAACAGCCGTCCTCTCAGGCCCCACCTTTGCACGTGAAGTGGCGCTGAATTTACCCACCGCTGTCACCGCCGCCGCCAGCAACACCGACATCGCATGGCAAGCCACCTCCTTCCTGCATCACGGAAATTTTCGCGTCTACACCAGCGATGATGTGGTGGGCGTTGAGCTCGGTGGCGCATTAAAAAATGTATTGGCCATTGCCGCCGGCATTGCCGATGGCCTGGGTTTTGGCGCCAACACCCGCGCCGCACTCATTACCCGCGGCCTGGCCGAAATCATGCGCCTGGGTGCTGCTATGGGCGCGCAGCGTGACACGTTTATGGGGCTGGCCGGCTTGGGTGATCTGGTGCTGACCTGCACCGACAACCAGTCACGCAACCGTCGCATGGGTTTGAAGCTGGCAAGTGGGCTGGATGTGGCTAGCGCCCGGCAGGAAATTGGCCAGGCAGTCGAAGGTGTTAATACGGCACGTGAAGCGTTTGCCCTGGGCCAGAAACACGGCGTTGAATTACCCATTATCGAACTGACCTATCGCGTGCTCTACGAAAATCTGGCGCCGAAAACAGCGGTGCAAAAATTACTGTCACGAGGCGCGAAAGCCGAATAAAAAATCGTAATCCTGGCAGGTTGATGGCCGCTAAACATCTTGTGATGCCCGTTACAGCCAGCCGTATCAAATTAAATATCTCCTGTGATTTTTTTCAGATCCCAGCCCTAGCTCTTTCAATCAACCCATGCAAGCAGTCTCGATCCAATAATATTAAGTAATCTATTAGATTTGATGACGATTCGCGCTACTTCACAAAACCTGGGTATATTTTTAACCCACAATGAAAAAAAACGTCTATATTCCCAACCCATATCGTCGGCTCTGCTATCCCCGGATAACATTGCTGGCTATTGCGTTGTAACGCACAAACCAACATGATGAGCGCCGCCATTAACTTTATTCGCCAGCCACACCCACATCAGCAAGC
>JANOOU010000525.1:0-5317 GCA_031421475.1 Gammaproteobacteria bacterium
CTTGCGCCACTAAGTGAGCCATGATTATCATGATAACTTTGGTAACCAAAATAAACTGTAAATCGACTCCAATAATTACTGGGAAAAGGTGTAAATTCTATTGATGGGATTAACAGAAAACCTTCATTTCCATAACCTGCCTTTAACTTATACATTATCCAATTGTAACTACCGCGCACACTAGAACTACCTCGAGTAAAATGATTTAACCCAATATTTATGTTGTATGCATTTTGCGTTTCATAACTCTGTGCTTCCATACCCACACAAAAGCCAATATCAAAAGCCAAACATGAATCTAATGTAATGAATTTATCATCATTGTTTGAGGCGTTAATAGTGCCGGCGTTTAAGCTTCCCATAGCAATATTGCCAGAGCCATATGATTGTGTGCTTATAAGATAGGTAAGTACCATAAAAAAGAATATAGCGATTTTTCTCATATAACTCTCCCTTTAAACATAACGTTGTGATAACCGGCCCGACGTAAGGAGGATCCGGCGCGCATGCTTTTTGCGCGCGAAGTTTATTACCTTGTTAGAGCTTTTCAATAAGCTCATTGATAATACCTGATATTTGTAATTTGCGTTTTCTTTCCAGTTGGCCGACATTTTCCAAGCTTGGCTCAAAGTCAGGATGAGGAAGCTCAGCCATAACAGCGCCAAAAACACCTGCAGAATTAAAAAATGAATATATTTCTGTGTATTTATGCCACGACTTTATAAGGTACTGATGTTTTCTCTTGGGTGTGTAAATAAGTAATTTTTCAAATGCTTCATTGTGTTTTGGGTAATGCGCCAAAACTACCGCGCCTAATGTTGTTTCTTGAGCTTCATAATTTGGAAGATCGGAAGCCAGTAATTCTTTGAATTCATCTGCTTTTACTCTGTATCTCTTCTTTTTCCACCAGAGATAGCTAACCCAACCAACAACGATGGTTACAATAATTTTTAGAATATGTTCCATTTCTATTATATGGCTCTAACGTGATTTAGACGGCACTGACTGTAGGGCACCATGCCGCCTAAATCAATAGCATAATTCTTCTGTTTCTGATTTCATTAGAAAAATATCTCGCCGCAGGATTTATGCAGGCCGAAAATTTAGCGGATGAAATTGCCTGTAAAAAATACGTCATCCCCGACAGCAACATTAGGGGATAACGGAACATAACCGTTAAATCTTTTTAAGTAAGCGCCATTCGAGTTTGATATTTTGATTGTTCACCCTCTGCTGCATCATCGCGTCCGCCTCGAACACCATGCTGGGTTCATTTGCCCGCTTCTTCTATTTCAGAAGATTTTTATTTGAAGCGCTTTTTAGAGGAATCTTTGGCTTTTTCTTCCGGGGTTACAACTTTTTCACCCAATAATGAGGCTTGCCTTTTTTGCATGGGTGGCGTGCATATTTTATTTCCTTCAACACAATAATTATTGGGTTGCCATATTACGCATCATGGATTTTTCACGAATAAACATCATTAATTCTGCTTCGGCGTCGTCCTTGTCAATGAACGGGCCCATTTCTATACCTTCACGGGTCATAAAGTGCCAGGCGCCATTGGTGCAAAAATAACGGTTGGTTCGAAAAGGAATGTTGCGGGATTCGCCACTGCGATTGGGTTCCATGGGGGGGCTCCTTAATCATTTGTAATAGAATACTGCGAACTTTAATTAATAATGTCAACCGGGGAAACGGGCGCTGATGCAAATTGCTCAGTGGTGCACAAAATAATTGGTGCGGTAAATTTGTGCGGTAAATATATATATAAGACTTTGCTGATTAAGTGCTATTGCGCCGTGACATTTCTTCGTGCAGCGTTATGAATTCATTGAGGGCAGCCTCCATGTCCGGTTTGGAATCATAGGGCCCGTGCTGGCCGCCACCGCGTAATTCGAAAAACCACAGGCCCTCAATCTCGTAACAGCGTGGTGACTGTGTTTTTGGGGAGGATGTGGTGTCGTTGCTGCGTTTTTTAGTCATGTGAATTACCCGTGCTGGAGCATGATGAATTTGGGGTTAACCAGATTTTCGTAATCTTTATAGTCCATTTGTATCAATTCCTGATGCGAGCCAGCGTTAAAAATGATGTGTTCATTCTCCGTTAACGCTTCAGCCACATACACATCCATATTGTACAAAACTCCAAACGGTGGCATGGCACCGACTTCACAATCTGCAAAATGCCGGGTGAATTCCTGTTCACTGGCGAGGGTAATATTCTCGGTTTGCAAGGCATCCGCCAGTAATAACAAATTGACTTTAAAATTAGCCGGTACTACCGCCATGGCGAGTTTGTTGTTGATGTTGATAATGACGGTTTTGGCTATGTTACGGCTCGGTATGTGCGCACTATGTGCGATATCGGTGGCGGTAAATGCCATGGAGTGCAGGATGGAAAGATATTTTATGTCGTTTTCATCCAGATAAGCTTTTAATCGGGTGGATGGCATAGTGCTCACCTTTTATCAAATAGCGCGGGAAAACCGTTGTTGGCCAGGTACTGATTGTAGATGACGATCAAATATCATGCAGATGTTGCGGATTAACAAGCGCCCGGCAGCCATGACCGTTATATCCGTTGGGCTCAGATCAAGCAAGTGGTCGGCAGCCATGATGTCCAGTTGTTTGAGTTCGTCGGCAAAATAACGGCCAAAGTTAATGGCATGGGTGGCTTCGAAATCTGCAATATTCAATTTGAAATGGCAGATCAGCTGCATGATGACATCGCGGCGGATGATGTCGTCGTCGTCAATTTCGATGCCACGGATGATGGCAAGCTGATGGTTGTCGATACGTTGGTAATAATCTGCAAGTTCTTTTGCATTCTGTGCAAAGCTGCGGCCAACCGTGCCGATGGCTGTGATGCCCAGCCCAATGACATCGCAATCCGCGTGTGTGGCATAACCCTGAAAGTTGCGATAGAGCTTGCCGTTTTGCTGTGCTATGGCCAGCTCATCATCGGGTTTGGCAAAGTGATCCATGCCAATGTAAACATAACCGGCGGCGGTTAGGTGTTCGATGCTCATTCTGAGTATGTTGAGCTTGCGGGTTGCGGAAGGCAAATCGATGGTGTTGATACGGCGCTGGGGTTTAAAGCGCTGCGGTAAATGCGCGTAATTGTAAATAGATAAGCGATCCGGATTCAGGTTTATGATTTTTTCCAGCGTTTGCGCAAAACTGGTTTCGGTTTGTAATGGCAGGCCGTAAATAAGGTCAACACTGATCGATTTAAATCCGGCGTCGCGGGCGGCAGACATGGCAGCCAGTGTTTGTTGTTCGGTTTGAATGCGATTCACCGCCTGTTGCACCGCAGGATTAAAATCCTGCACCCCCAGGCTCATACGATTAAAGCCGATATCACGTAACAAAATAATGCTATCGCGTGTGACTTCGCGCGGATCAATTTCAATAGAATATTCACCGCTGTCATCATCGTGCAAATTAAAATAACGGCGTGTGACAGCCATTAATTCGCGCATTTGCGGGTGGCTGATAAATGTAGGTGTGCCGCCACCCCAGTGCAGTTGATTGACTTTGCGCGAGCTGTCGAATAGCGCCGCCTGCATTTCAATTTCACGATGTAAACGTTGTAAATAAGGATCGGCCTTGCTGCGATCTTTGGTGATGACTTTATTACAGGCGCAGTAATAACAAATGGTGTCGCAGAACGGCAAATGAAAATACAGGGATAAGGCGCGGCCTGTTGTATTCGAGAGTTCAGCGTTATGGCGATAATCTGCCAGCGTGTACTCTGCGGTGAATTGCGCCGCTGTGGGATAAGAGGTGTAACGCGGGCCGGAGGTGTCGTAGCGTTTTATCAGATCGAGGTCGAATGTTATGTTAGTCATGAGTAGGCCGCATCATTGTTCAGTGTGCCTTAGTCTATGCGCAAATAACCTGGCATTCTTTTACACAGATCAACTCAATTGATTTAAGCAAGCTCCGAATTAATCAGAGCTTGCTTAAGGCGTCGAGTAATCGATTGATCTGCTCCGGGCTGTGATGGGCAGAAAAAGTGATGCGCAAACGTGCCGTACCCGGCGGCACGGTGGGTGGGCGAATGGCTGTTACCAGTATGCCCTGCGCCAGTAATTGCTGGCTCCAGCGGCTGGCGGTGGCGGTGTCACCCGCCATGATGGGCTGTATCGGCGTAGCCGAATCCATAAGCTGCAAGCCCAGCTGCTGTGCACCGGTGCGGAATTGGTTGATGTGTTGTTGTAACTGCTCGCGCCGATCCGCTGCCTGTTGCGCCAGTTTTAAACTGGCGCGGGTGGCTTCGGCCACGGCCGGTGGCATGGCGGTGGTGTAGATATACGCGCGCGCACTTTGAATTAAATATTCAATTAAATCGTCGCTGCCTGCCACAAACGCACCGGCCGTGCCCAGTGCCTTGCCGAGGGTGGCCATGTAAATCGGAATCTGGGTTGCGTTAAGTCCAAAATGCTGAGCACTGCCACGACCTTCTTTACCCAATACACCTATGCCGTGGGCATCATCGATCATCAGCCAGGCGTCGGCTTCCGTACAGATTGTTGCCAGCTGCGGTAACGCGGCCATGTCGCCATCCATGCTGAATACGGCATCCGTCATCACCAGTTTTTCGCCTTGCGTAATGCTGCTTAATTTTTGGCGCAGACTGTCGGTGTCGTTATGTAAATAACGCGACAAACGCGCGCTACTGAGTAAACCGGCATCGAGTAACGAGGCGTGATTTAAACGATCTTCCAGTACATGATCACCACGCCCGCACAATGCTTGCGCCACGCCTAAATTGGCCATGTAACCGGTGGAAAATAACAAGGCACGCGGATAACCGCTGAAGGCTGCAAGCTCTTCTTCGAGTGCGTGATGTGCCGCCGAATGGCCGCAAATTAAATGTGCCGCACCACTGCCCACGCCATATTTATGTACGCCATCGATAAACGCCTGTTGTACAGCGGGATGATTGGCGAGGCCGAGATAGTCGTTGCTGCAAAAATTTAATACGCGCTGATTATCAATCAGTATTTCGGTGCCCTGTGCCGATTGCATAACGCGACGGCTGCGATACAGACCATCGGTGCGGCGTTTCTCCAGCAGGGCGCGCAGGCTTTTCATGTCGTGACAAAAAAGAAAAAGACAACGCAAATGAACGCAAATGAACGCCAATATTTATTTGTTTTTACCGCGAGCGCCTAATGTGGATCACTACACTCGTAATCAGGGACAACAGCAGAAACACTCATAATCTTTTTCCCATTTGCGTTCATTTGCGTTTATTTGCGTTTTCTTTTAACCCTTCCTCCCCTCCATGAAAAGCCTGCGCGCCCTGCTG
>JANOOU010000526.1:0-4979 GCA_031421475.1 Gammaproteobacteria bacterium
CCTGCGTTCAGCGAGATAAAAATGGATACTTGTGTATTGGAAGGAAACAGCAGTTTTTCTTCTAACCGGGAAAGCTCGGCTGTTAAGTCGATGACATCTTTTTTGACGTCTTGCACCTGTTCGTCCAGCCCCTTGATCTGGTCCCGGGTTACATCTTCTGCAGACGCATTTACATTCACCAGCAAACCCAGACCCATCAGTAACCACGTTGCCATAAACCGCATAATCTTCACCACCAGTATTCTTTTGCAGTGCAATAATAAGGTTTTCATGCAGGATTTGCTGCGAACAGTGTCGAAATCTCTGCATCATGGGCGCAGAGTATATGCTGAAGCGGGAGCGCTGTCAGCGCACAACTTTCAAACGCGATTGATCGGGTAGACCCCAGTGAGACTCTTTCAACCAAACCATCAATTTTTGGGCTGGCATAGGGTAGGCAATGTGATAACCCTGGGCCATATCGCAACCCAATATCTGCAACATGTCATGTATTTCCTGACTTTCCACACCCTCTGCCACCACTGACATACCCAGGTTATGGGCCAGATTGATGGTGGATCGAACGACTATGGCGTCGTTTTCATCCACGATCATATCCATGATAAACGACTTATCGATTTTCAACTCGGATACGGGCAGGCGCCGCAGATATTGCAGCGACGAAAAGCCCATACCAAAATCATCAATCGATAACTTGACGCCCAGATTGGATAAGACTGTCATGGTATGCAGTGCGCGCTCAGTGTCTGACATAATCGCGTCTTCGGTTGTTTCGAGACACAACCGGTTGGCCGGCACATTGTACTCACGCAAGCAGTTGGTCACGAAATCAGCCAGGTGCGGATCTTTCAGATTCCAGACCGATAAATTCACCGATATCACTACGTTGACCGATACGCTCATCAATTCAGCAATTTGCCGTATCGCCGTTTTGATCACCCATTGCGCCAGTGGACGTATCAAACCGGTTTTTTCTGCCAATACATGAATTTCGTCGGCGGGAACCTTGCCCTGATCTGGATGCTGCCAACGCAGCAAGGCTTCAAGCGCAATGGTTTTACCTGATTTGATATCTATTTTCGGCTGGTAATGCAGCTCCAGTAAATTGTTTTCAATGGCCTGCTGCAGTTCATGTTTAAACGACAACTGCCAAACACTGTGCTCTTCCTGATCCTCGCTATAAAACGCAAAACTCAGGTTCTTGTGTTTAGCGAGATACATGGCCACATCCGCACGCTGTAATAAAGACTGTTCATTATTGCCATGCTGCGGATACAAGGCGACACCGATACTGCTGCCAACACTCAGACGCTGTCCATCCATGTTGAAATCCACCTCCAGACAACGGCTGAGACGATGGACGACATCATTGGCACGCTCGACATCACTGTTTGGCAACAACACCGCAAATTCATCACCGCCCAATCGGGCAAGCACATCTTTTTGGGATATTTCCGCCATAAATCGAGGTGCGATTTCGCGCAACACGCGATCACCCATGTGGTGGCCCAGCGTGTCATTAATTTCCTTGAACTTGTTTAAATCGATCATGAGCAAGGCAAAACTGCCATTCTCACGTTCAGCGCGAGCCAACTCGCGTATCAGATTGCGCCGCAGTAAAAGACGATTGGGCAGGCCCGTGAGATTGTCATGCAGGGCTAGATGCTCCAGCTCCAGCTGTCGCAACTTAACCTGCTCGCGCATATGATCAAAAGCCTCAATTAATTCACGCGCCTCACGCGTGTTGGCCCGGGGCAAAGCCGGTGCTTCGTTGCCTTCCGCCTCCAATTTCAAGGCATGGGCAATGCGCGATACCGGCCGCAAAATCCAGTACTCAAATGCCAGAAACGCGATAATCACAAATACAACAGCCAACAGCATACGCAACCACAGCATGTAACTGACGTGTGATGCGACATCGGCCATTTGCATAACGTCCGCCTGTGACGAAGCCCCCAAGGCTTGTTCAATTTGATCCAGCAGACTCCACACTTTTTGGCTTAACGGTTGCACCTTCAGGCTCATTAGACTCTCGTCCATGCGCCAGTCGCGGCTGGAATAAATTTTGCGTGTGGCAAGATAGGTCTGATACCAAAGGTGGGCGCTGGCTGTTATCTCCCGAATGCTGGTTTCGGCCTGCACACCCAAATCCTGGTTTTGCTGTAATTTATGGATCAGATTCAACTGATGCGTCAGAATTTTATAATGCGCGGCAATCACGTCATCATGCGGGCTCTTGCCATCAATCGGCTGACGCAAACTTATTGCACGTGCTGCAACATATTTGCGAAACTCGCCGATCATATCGTTCCAGGTATCTTTGATATCCAGAAACTGGTGATAGGCTTTGAGGTTTTGCGGATCACTCAAGCGCGGCGATAAATCATCGAACACCAGATCAAGCTGGGTATTAAACTGCACACTCTGTGGCAGCATCACCTGATTAATGGGCACAAATGCCGGAAACAGCTGCTCAACGTTTTGTCGAATCTTGGTGAGCTGCACCACATATAAACGAAACTGCATCAAGTCCGCTGACAGCAACGACAATTTTTCATCCAGATTATTACGCGTAATCCAGCGACTGCTGCCAATTTCATGCACCCTGCGCAAAGCGGCATCAAGCTCATTCAGGGCACGTTGCGCTTCAGCTTCTTCAGATGACACCAAAAATGACTGTAGGGAATATTCGACTTGCAGCAAGTTGCGTCGTACATCTCGATGAATATCGAGTAGCTGGTCACGATGATAGGCATTACTCGCCGTAGCGGTAACCGCATCGGTAATAAATACATGCGTCAGCCAGACACTGCTGACAAATAACAGCGTTAACAACGAAGCACCCGCTGCATAACGGGCACGCATACTATCAAGTCGTAAAAACCGCTTCATTATTTGATTCAGCATTTTATCCACGCATCACTTCACCGTTGTTCGCATGTATCCCGCGCGTCACTCTACAACTTTAAAAGTAACATCAGCTGGTCGTGTTCCACCTGGCACGGACATCCCTGATAGCACAGAAAGAGTAGACGCCGATTACAGCTCTTTCCCAAGCTTGATCGATCCTGTTACGAACAACGGCACACAGGATTTTCATTGGCGTTATAAAAGGATATTAAACTGAAAAAATAGAAACACACGCAATAAGCATGAGATGTAACAGTAAATTTAGATGTTAAACGGCGTAAAAAAGGGGCCTAAGGCCCCTTTATCATTCAGTTGTAGGTTTGCCTAATGATCAGACTCAGGCCGCGTCAACCGCTTTAATGCTCAAACGTATCCGGCCCTGGCGGTCTATTTCCAGAACTTTAACTTTGACTTCATCGCCTTCGGATAATTTATCGCCAACGCTTTCAACGCGCTCTTCACAGATTTGTGAAATATGCACCAGGCCTTCTTTGCCCGGCAAGATGCGCACGAATGCACCGAAGTCCATGATCTTGATCACCGTGCCGTTATAAACACGGCCCACTTCGGCATCCGCCGTAATCTGTTCAATACGAGTCTTCGCGGTTTCAGCTGCAGCAAAATCACTGGATGCAATTTTCACATTGCCATCATCATCAATATCAATGGTGACGCCGGTTTCTTCGGTAATGGATTTAATCACCACACCGCCCTTGCCGATGACGTCGCGGATTTTTTCCGGATTGATTTTCATGGTGAGGTAACGTGGCGCGTAATGCGACATTTCAGTTTTGGTCGCGCCCAGCACCTTGCTCATTTCACCCAGTATGTACAAACGACCCGCCTTGGCTTGTTCCAGCGCCTTGGCCATAATGTCCTTGGTAATACCCGTAATCTTGATATCCATTTGTAGCGCGCTGATGCCGTTAGCCGTACCCGCCACTTTGAAATCCATGTCGCCAAGATGATCTTCATCACCCAGGATGTCGCTCAATACAGAATATTTTTCACCGTCTTTCACCAGTCCCATGGCAATACCTGCCACTGGCGCCTTGATGGGCACACCCGCATCCATCAATGCCAAACTGGTACCGCATACCGATGCCATGGAACTTGAGCCGTTGGATTCCGTAATTTCCGATACCACACGAATGGAATAAGGAAAATCTTTTTCGTTTGGCATCACCGCAATCACACCGCGTTTGGCCAAACGGCCATGACCGATTTCACGACGGCCCGGTGTTCCGATCCGGCCTGCTTCACCAACACTATAAGGAGGGAAGTTGTAGTGCAGCATGAAATGATCGCGTTTTTCACCTTCAAGTGCATCAATGGTTTGTGCATCACGGCCTGTACCCAGCGTGGCAACCACCAGCGCCTGGGTTTCACCGCGCGTAAACAGGGCTGAACCATGAGTGCGTGGTAATACGCCGGTGCGCACGGTGATTTTGCGAACCTGATCCAGAGTACGGCCATCAATACGTTTATCGCCTGCGAGAATACGGCTGCGAACAATGTTTTTTTCCAGTTTACCAAAGGCTGCCTTGACGTCATCAGCACCCCAGCCAGCCTTGTCGGCTACTGCAAATTTAGTGACCGCTTCATCACGTAGTTTGTCGATCGCTGCGTAACGATCCAGTTTTTCTGAAATTTGATAGGCCTTGGTAACCGTCGCTGTCATGGCATCGGCAACCGATTTTTTCAGCTCATCGTTAGACTTGGGTTCGGTCCAGGGAATGGCCGGGGTATTCACTTCGGCTGCCAGTTCCTTGATGGCTTTAATCACCACCTGGAATTGTTCATGGCCAAACATCACTGCACCCAGCATCACATCTTCTGCCAGTTCTTTGGCTTCAGACTCAACCATCAACACCGCATCATGGGTACCGGCCACCACCAGATCCAGATCCGATGTTTTCAGCTGGCTAAAAGTAGGGTTCAGAATATATTTGCCATCTTTGTAACCCACCCGTGCTGCACCTATCGGCCCCATGAACGGCGCGCCTGAGATAGCCAGCGCAGCGGAGGCACCAATTAATGATGCGATATCGGGATCGATTTCGTTATTC
>JANOOU010000527.1:0-2916 GCA_031421475.1 Gammaproteobacteria bacterium
GGCCAGATTCATGGAAGCATCTTCGCGAATAGCTGTATGAGGACAGCCGCCGGTTTCAACACCAATAATGCGGTCAGCCGCCAGTGATTCATTGCGCGTTAAGAACTGCGCATCTTCCTTGGTATATATATCGTTGGTTACAACAGCAATCTGGTAGCTATCGCGCATACGTTTGCACAAGGCATCCACCAACGCCGTTTTGCCGGAACCAACCGGGCCACCAATTCCAACTCGCAATACCTGTTTAGTGTTCATGAACATTTCACCTTATGATCTGAATAATCTTGAATACTGTGTTTCATGCAAGGCACTGGCTATGGCCAGGCCCGGCATCAGCACACCAACATCTTCATCGTCGCATTTCATGCCCTGTTCAACGGCTGCTGCAATAATGGGAATCGACGCAGCCAATATACGTTGGCCCGATGTCTGACCTAATGGCACCAGTTTGATGGCAGCTGCCACCTGATTTTCACACCAGCTCCACACCAGGCCTTGAACGGCGGCCTGTTTATGAATGCCCAGTCTTTGTGTGGCGTAAGCAAACACTGAACAAAAAGTTTTTTTAGAAATTGAAATGTCTGGCTCAGCCACGCCCATAACCGGTAATACTTTTAGCAATGCTGCGCCCAGCGCCAGATCTTCCTGATGTAATTCAGCCGATTCGCGCATGGCCAGTAGTTGCTGATTCCAATGCAGAACAGCTACTAAATCATTTTGTTCCCATGCATCATAAATCCTGCAAAATACGGGAACATCCAGTGCAGGAAAACTGTTGCGTATCTGGCCTAAAATCCAGCCAGATGCACCCGTCTCATCTTTAACCCATCCGGCTTCAATGGCATATTCCATACCCGTTGACCAGGCATAGGCACCTATCGGCAAGGTAGGGCTGATTAATTGCCAAAGGCGCATGGAAGGATTGCAGAATGAATTCAATGTGAATGTCCATCATGCGGATGTTCATGATACAGGTGACCGTGATGATGTTCATGATCACCATAGGCACCGCCTTCCGGCTCAAACGGTGCTATTTCGTGTATCACGTCCAAACCAAAACCACGCACCATATCATCCAGTACATGATCATGCTGGTAACGCAACCAACCATCACCAATCTGCAAGGAAACATGACGATTACCTAAATGATAACTGACACGCGCAATACTCAGTAAATCCTGATGCCTGACAGTACTCACGCTTTCTGGTGCTGCGACCACACGAATAATAGAGCCATCTTCTGCACGCAGACAATCACCGCCACGTAATATCAATCCACGCGGCAGCATCAAGCCCACTTCCGTGCCATCACCCAGCTGGGTTTTTAATCGACTTTTTTGCCTTAATTCAAAAGGCAATGTCAGTACCTTATTGGTAATGACTTTATGTTCCAGTTTTTCAAAAATCTTTAACATGTCAGGTTAAGCTGCTCTAAAATAAAAAATAGCGTTGTGCCAGCGGCAATATTTTTGCCGGCTCACAGGTTAGCAACTGACCATCAGCACGCACCTGATAAGTTTGCGAATCCACTTCTATATTGGGCTGGTAGTTATTTAACACCATGTCATTTTTACGGATGTTGCGCGTATTGCGCACCGCCGCCAGTTGTTTTTGTAATCCGAGTTTGGTGCCAATGTCGTCATCCAGTGCTGCTTTGGAAACAAATGTCAGACAGGTCGCTGCACGCGCCAATCCCAGTGCGCCAAACATATAACGGTAATGCACCGGTTGCGGTGTTGGAATCGACGCATTCGGATCTCCCATAGGCGCCGCTACAATAAATCCACCCTTAATAATTAATGAGGGTTTGACACCAAAAAATGCAGGACGCCACAACACAAGATCAGCAAGTTTTCCGATTTCGATAGAACCCACCTGATCTGCAATGCCATGTGTGATCGCCGGATTAATGGTGTATTTCGCAATGTAGCGTTTAACACGATAGTTATCATGGCGATCCGTATCGGGTTGCAATGCACCGCGTTGCACTTTCATTTTATGTGCTGTTTGCCAGGTACGAATAATCACTTCACCCACACGGCCCATGGCTTGCGAATCGGATGAAATCATGGAGAAGGCGCCAAGGTCATGCAGAATATCTTCGGCCGCAATGGTTTCGCGGCGTATGCGTGATTCCGCGAACGCCACATCTTCTGCAATACTTGAATCCAGATGATGACAAACCATCAACATATCCAGATGCTCATCCACTGTGTTCACCGTATAAGGTCGTGTTGGATTAGTACTGGAAGGTAAAACATTGGATTCACCACAGGCCTTGATAATATCCGGCGCATGACCACCGCCGGCACCTTCGGTGTGATAAGTGTGAATGACGCGACCCTTGAATGCCGCGAGCGTGTCTTCAACAAATCCGGATTCATTTAATGTGTCAGTATGTATCGCAACCTGCACATCATATTTATCGGCAACACTTAAACAGTTATCAATCGCTGCCGGTGTTGTGCCCCAGTCTTCATGCAACTTTAATCCCATGACACCGGCGACAACTTGCTCTTCCAAAGCTTCCGGCAAACTCGCATTGCCTTTGCCCAACAAACCAAAATTCATTGGCAAGGCATCAAGTGCCTGCAACATGCGATGAATATTCCACGGGCCGGGCGTGCAAGTCGTGGCATTGGTGCCGGTGGCCGGGCCGGTGCCGCCACCAATCATGGTGGTGACGCCGGACATCAGCGCTTCTTCAACTTGCTGCGGACAAATGAAATGAATATGCGCATCAATACCGCCAGCCGTAATGATTTTTCCTTCACCGGCAATGGCTTCAGTACCGGGGCCGATGACGATATTCACACCGGGTTGCACATCCGGATTTCCGGCTTTACCAATCCCCGTTATGCGTCCATTTTTAATACCAATATCTGCCTTGATAATACCGGTGTAATCAACAATCAA
>JANOOU010000528.1:0-2236 GCA_031421475.1 Gammaproteobacteria bacterium
ACTTTTCGCAACTGTTTTGCACACCGTGAAATTCGTTTATTTCTGCTGGCCTACTGGATTTATATTGATGGTGTCGACACCATCATATTTATGGCGGTGGATTACGGCATGGCGCTGGGTTTTGCGGTAGGTGATTTGATAACAGCCTTGCTGATTACGCAATTTGTTGGCTTTCCGGCCGCTATAGTATTTAGCCGTATTGGCGAACGCATCGGTGTAAAGCGTATTTTGTTACTCGCCATAGCGATGTATGGGCTGATTACAATCTGGGGATACTTTATGACCCGGCCCGAGGAATTTTATGTATTGGCCGTAGCAATCGGTTTGGTACAGGGAGGCGAGCAAGCCCTGAGCCGATCCTGGATCGCACGATTGATACCGCCTGAACGCGCTGCGGAATATTTTGGCGTTTACAACATGATGGGCAAGGCAGCCGCGGTGTTAGGGCCATTGTTAATGGGCCTGGTGGTGATGTTGACGCATAACCACCGTTATTCAATTTTATCAATACTGATCTTTTTTATCGTCGGTTTTGCAATATTGAGCAAGGTGAAAGCACCTGAAAAAATACCATGAGTACACTGGTCATTGATTCAACAGCAGGTTTGTTTGTTAACAAGTGTGTAAATTAAATAAAGGATAATTAATGTCGATTTTATGTGAACGTATAAATACATATGAAATATTGGAACATGTCATGGGCATACGTGGATTGCATCCGCACCGGCTTTCCACCATTCGCGATATGCGGTTTAAATTAGCACAACATGTTAGCAATAATAGCTTGTTAGCTGAAGGTGTGGTTCTGGATATAGGTTGCGGCAGTGGCGCCGGGACCTGTGAATTGGCCACCCAGCTTTCAAATGGCCAGCGCGTAATAGGGCTGGATATAAATTCCCAGGCTTTGGACAGTGCCAGGACGATGTATGGAGCCCTGCCCAATCTGAATTTTTATCACGGCGATATCAATTCGTTTCTGCGAGATAATCCAGGTATCAAAATCGCAGGCGTCATTTGCATTTCTGTAACCATGTTTATACAAAACCTGGGTTCATTCTATAAAAATATACATCATTCGTTGATGAATGCAGGCATGTTTATCGATGCGCCCTTTATGTTTCGGGATTCTGGTTCTCTTGTACCAGATGATTTTTGTAGCCGGACTTATGGCGTCTGTGGCTGTAATATGCAAATGTTCAAGCTGCCGGAATTAAACAAATTATTGAATGATGCAGGATTTTCGAAAACGGATTGTGTTGAACACGATTTTGATTTAATGAAGCTGAAAGTGCTATTCAAAGACTACCCGGCTAAATATTTACTGGGTAATTTTTTCAGAAACGTGATGTCACCGCCATCCTATTTAGGCAACATTACATCGCGCTATCTTGCCAGGCGTACTTTAAGTATATTTTTGTTTTTTCTGCGTAACAGGAATAAATATGCCAGCGGCGAAATCTCGGCGATTAAATAATATTTAAGGAAGCTCTGAATAAGTTAGGTGCGGGCGCTTTGCGCTGAAAAATTTTGACTCGCAAATCAGCTCGTCCAACCTTGTTCAGAGGCTCCTTAATGTATTTGACACAAAGTCGCGAAGGCACAAAGAAACATAATGTTTAATGCGTTTCCAGCTTACGTAATTCCTTGACGATCAGGGTAACCAGTTTTTCGCCCTGATCGCCCACTTTTGAACACAATGTGTCGATGTCACGTTCTCCATCAAGCAGTGGTTTAATTAAAGTACTAAACCGCGCCATATCACCTTGGGTGTTCGCCATTTGTTCGGCCATGGTGCCGAGCATGGCGAGTGCTTGCACGTCACCGCGTGCGGCAGCATGTATCATTTGCGCCAGCATGGGTGCCGCCAAAGTTGGATCCTGCTGCTGTTGTGGGTCAGGTAATGTAGACGGGTTTTGTATGCCACGCAGTATGGCTTCCACTATAAAACCATCTTCTTCATCAAGTCCTTTTAACAAACTGGCATCACGGTTGCCTTGTAAAATTTTTCGAATGGCCGCCACCAGGTTTTTCCAGCCGTTTTCCTCAGAGGCTTTAAGCGCCTGTTGTAACTGCGGCAGCATTGATGTGTTATGTAATGATTGCACCACGGCAACTATCAATTGGGCATGAACCTGGATGATTTGTTTGTTTTTTTCCGGGACGTTTTTCATTGTTCTCTCCTGTAGAGAGCGGGCCATGCCCGCGATTTTTTTATAACCGAATCGGCGCTGTCGCG
>JANOOU010000529.1:0-4540 GCA_031421475.1 Gammaproteobacteria bacterium
ATCGTGCCAATCACCGCACTGGGGTGTTTCACATCCTGCAAGGCCTGCGCAACAAAATGGCTGACCGAGGTTTTGCCATCGGTACCGGTAATGCCCACCATAAACAGATCTTTCGACACAGTCCCATAAAAACGACTGGCGATTTCACCCAGATGCTCACGCAAATTCGCCACCGCCACACACACCACCCGGGTTAACAAGGCTGAAATCATTTGCTGGCAGTATTGATCAAACTGGCGATCACACAACACCACCGTGGCACCCTTGTTAACCGCTGCATGGGCATAGGCCAGGCCATGCTCGTGCGCACCTTCCAGTGCCACAAAAATATTGCCGGGCTGAATGTGTCGGCTGTCCATGGTTAAACCGGTTACCGGAATATCGGGTAAATAATCATGACTAACCAAGCCGTTCAATAATTGCTTGAGTGTGATGCTCGTCGCCTGGGTTTGTTTGGCGGCCATCATGCCTTGCCCCCGGCTTTAACGCTGGCAACCAGCTTGATGTCGTCCGGCGGTATATCCAGCAGACGCATGGCGTCACGCATAACATCGCCGAATACCGGGCCGGCGACCTGACCACCAAAATATTTTTTGCCACGCGGCTCATCCACCATGATCACCATCACCAGACGCGGATCGCTAGCCGGCGCCAAACCGGCAAACACGGAAAGATATCGATCTTCGGCATAGCCTCCCGCAATAAATTTATGCACGGTACCGGTTTTGCCTGCGACCCGATAACTGGGCACATGTGCAGCGCGTGCCGTGCCTTCTTCGCTCACCACTTTTTCCATCATGCCGCGAACCTGGCGCGCAGTTTTGGCACTCATTACACGTTCGCCGGTTACAGCTTCTTCACGTCTTACAAATGTTACCGGATAGATTTCGCCATCGGTTGCAAACGCACCGTAGGCGCGCGCCAGTTGTAATGCCGTAACCGAAATACTGTAACCAAACGCCATGGTGGCGCGTTCAAAATCGCGCACTTTGCCGGTTTTTACGGCGCCACTGCGTTCACCCGGAAAACCACTGCCCGCATCCAGGCCAAAACCTAAACGGGTGTACATATTTATTTGCTGTTGCGCAGTCAATGACATGGCCACTTTGCTGATGCCAACATTACTGGATTTAAGAATAATCCCGGCCATATCCAGGCTGCCGTAGTTATGCATGTCACGAATGGTTTTACCCTGTACGGTGTACTGACCCGGTGTGGTATCGACTCGATCAGAAGGGTTCCATTTGCCGGATTCCAATGCCGCCGCCATGGTAAATGGTTTCAGGGTGGAGCCCGGTTCAAACACATCCGTCACCGCCCGGTTACGCGTTACGCCGGGGCGCAACTGGCTGCGATCATTGGTATTAAACGACGGTTGATTCACCATCGCCAGCACTTCGCCGGTGTGCGCATCCAACACCACGGCTGTACCCGCTACAGCGTTGTTTTCCAATACCGCGGCTTTCAATGAACGGTAAGCCAGGTACTGCAAACGACGATCAATACTCAGGTAAATATTCTTGCCCGGTTCAGCCGCGCGAATGCGTTCCACATCGTCTACCGCGCGGCCCAGACTGTCGCGAATAATGCGCTTGGAACCTTCACGGCCGGTGATCGCATCATCTAGCGCCAGCTCCATACCTTCCTGGCCAATATCATCCACATTGGTAAAGCCCAGCACATGCGACATCACTTCACCGGCGGGATAATAACGTCGATATTCGCGCTGCAAATACAAGCCCGGAACTTTCAAGGCACGGAATTTCTCAGCCAGCTCAGGCTCAACCTGACGCTGCAAATATAAAAATTCGCGCTGCTTGTTACGTTGCAAACGTTTTTTCAAACTCGATTGATCAAGCTGCAATAAAGCAGCCAGAGATTTCAGATTGACCTTTGAATCCAATACTTCTTTTGGCACCACCCAGATCGTATCCACGGGCGTACTGATCGCCAGCGGCTGTCCATTGCGATCATAAATATCACCACGGTGTGCCGGAATCGCCACCGTACGTAAATGCCGGGCATCACCCTGGCGCTGAAAAAACGCCTGATTAAATACCTGCATATCCAACGCACGCCACAACAAGCCGGCCAGCGCCAGCACGAACATCGACAGCACCACCAAACGGCGCAGTTGGTAACGTGGTAAAGACCGGGACTTCATCATGATGGCAGGCTACTCATGGTTGTATGTACACCACGACGCTGGCATCAGGCAGCTGCATTTTTAATTGCGTGCGTGCCATGTGTTCTACTCGTCCATGTGCAGACCAGGTGCCCTGCTCCAGTTGCAAACGACCCCATTCCACATTTAATTCATCAACATGTTTGTGCAGTTGTTGAATTTCTACAAAGATTTTACGGGTTTCATGCTTGGTATAAATCACGCCAAATGCCGACAACATTACGAGTGCCAGCAGTATGCCGATGATGCTCAGCTCAAGTTTCATGATCCCGCCTCCATACATCGCTCCAGCACGCGCAACACCGAACTGCGCGCACGCGGATTGCGGGTTATTTCCGCTGCACCCGGCATCACCGCTTTGCCCACCACACGAAATTCCGGTGGCGTCTCAACCGGCATAATGGGTAAGTATTTCGGCAACTGTGGGCCGCGTGCGACATCCCGCATGAAACGTTTAACCATGCGATCTTCCAGCGAATGAAAACTGATCACCACCAAACGGCCCTGCACTGCCAGCATCTTGGCGCTGGCAGCCAACGCCTGCTGCAATACTTCCAACTCCTGATTAATATGGATACGGATCGCCTGAAAGCTGCGTGTAGCCGGGTGTTTGAATTTATCTTTTTTGGGCACAGCCGCACTGACCAGTCCGGCCAGTTGCAAGGTATCGGTAATCGGGGTTTCCACGCGAGTCGCCAACACAGCACGCGCAATACGGCGCGAAAAACGCTCCTCGCCGTATTGCCAAAGCACATCAGCGATTTCTTTTTCTTCGGCTACGGCCAACCATTGCGCCGCCGATAAGCCGGCTTGCGGATTCATTCTCATATCCAAAGGCCCCGGTTTCATAAAGCTGAAGCCGCGTGACGCATCATCCAGTTGCGGTGATGACACACCCAGATCCAGCAACACCCCATCCAGCTTCCCTGTTATCCCGCGCGCGGCACACACTTCAGCCAGCGTCGCAAAATTGCCCTGTATCATTTCGAAACGTGCATCCCCTGCAAAACGCTGTATCCCCACCGCTACCGCTTGCGGATCCTGATCCATGGCGAACAGTTTTCCGTGTTCGTTCAGTTGCGCCAGAATCGCGGCCGCATGTCCACCGCGACCAAAAGTAGCATCTACATACAAACCCGACGGCCTGACTGCCAGCCCCTGCAACACTTCTTGCAGCATGACCGGTTGGTGTTCGAGCTTCGTCTGCACTACCCCCTCTCCCCATCCCTCGGCAACAGCTCCATGCGTTGCTCTCGATCACTTGCTCCCGGCGTGATTCTACCGCCCACTTCCTGTGGGCGTACCTCCTGCATCCATGCAGTCGTCTCCCACAAGGGGAGAGGGCGAGCAGGCATCGCTGCGCGATGATTTTTCATAAAGACAGATTGGCCAGCGCCGCTGGCACCGGCCCATCCACAGCATTCACCTTATCCAGTACGCCCGGTTGACGATCCGTCCATACCTGCTCATCCCAGATTTCGAATTTTTTGCCCTGACCAATCAACACAATTTTTTTATCCAGCCGCGCGTACTCGCGCAGCATGGTGGGCAAAAGAATGCGGCCCTGACTATCCAGTTCGGTTTCAGTGGCATGACCCACCAGCAAACGCTGTAACTCACGCGCGGTACGATCAAAGCTCGGCAAGGCATTTAACTGCGCTTCAATTTTTTCCCATTCCGGCTGTGGGTACACCAGCAAACAGCGGTCCTGATCAACGGTCACAACTAACTGACCCTGACTAATTTCCGCCAGGCGATCGCGATACCGGGCCGGCATGGCCATGCGGCCTTTTGTATCCAGTGCCAGATTGTTAATGCCGCGGAAATTCAAGCTGCCTCACCCTTTCGTTATTTAGGCCTCTGATGTTTTCAGAACCACTCTTGGTAGATCGTATCCAGGACAGGGCATCTCACCCAGCATTACCCACTATTCCCCACGATTCACCACTTCGTGAAACTATAGTTACCCTGACACACCACTGTCAAGCCCAATAACCCGCATAAACACAATAAAAATCCTTTTGTGACAGGGACTTAGATGCGTTAGCTGAAGAAAAAAAGAGGGCGACACGAGAGGAATGAATTTGAATTCAGAAGCTTATATAATTAACTTCAGAAGTTACATTAAGTTTTGGAGCGTAATGCAAAAGCAGATAACCACAGAACGAGGGTACGTGTAGCTCTAGTGTTGCCAGCTCCTTTTCAAGCCACCGGCACCAGAATAGTCAAGATTTGATAACTCTAAATGGAATAACGCAGTTCGTGGGGGCGAGACTGTTGGTGTAGTCATCACGCCAAACACTATGCGCCGTAAACGATCAGCGCCACAACTACTGCTCGTGCCGTGTTTACTAA
>JANOOU010000530.1:0-6348 GCA_031421475.1 Gammaproteobacteria bacterium
CCCAGCAACACCAGGGTTGAATGGATGGTGGTGAAATAAATAATCAATACCACCCAGGTCCAGACCTGGGTATAACCGCCGAATAATAAAATAACGGCATTCACAATCACAATTAAAAATCCTGCCCAGAGGCTGGCGCTAAAGGTTTGTCTGAGATGGCAGCGCGTGAGAGCCGAGCCAGTTTTGGAATGTTTAACATATAAGACACACAGCACAATAAAAGCAATGCCGGGTAAAAGCAGCAAGTTAACCAGATACAAGGCTTCTGCCGTAATCGCAAGGGAATTATCTGTGTCGGGGGTTAAGTCCAATGTTCTTGCCTTGTGGATAGTAAGAAAAAAAAACGCAAATGCGCCGCTCCTGCGCTCGCGGTATTCGCACATCTATGTGCATCACGCAAATATTATTTTATTAGTCTGTTTGCATGAGGTTCTGTATTTAGTAATCTTGTCAGTTCAAATAAATTTGAATTCAAGGTGGATGCGCTACGTGCATCCACCTTGTATAACAATATTTTCATTTGCGTTTATTAGCGTTCTCTTTTAATATTTTTCCATCAGTTTGCGCGTACCCAAACGTCGCATAAACCACTTCCATCAGTGCATTAATGGTTTCCAGATCGTCGCTCAGTGGTTCTATTAGCGCGTTGCGGCAGGCGTCCACCGGCGCATAGCCGGATTGTATTAAACGAATGGTGTAAATCAGCAAGCGGGTGGATGCCGCTTCTTCCAGATCATGATCTTTAAGTGCACGCACGGCATTAGCCAAGGCTACCAGTTGTTTGGCCAGATGGGGTTCCACATGGGTTTCGCCACACAATATTCTTTCTTCATGTTCCGCTTCGGGAAAGTTAAAGCGCAGTGCAACAAAACGCTGGCGTGTGCTCGGCTTCATGCCTTTCATTAAATTCTGGTAGCCCGGGTTGTAACTTACTACCAGCATGAATTCTTTGGGTGCCGCCAGTGTTTCGCCGGTGCGTTCTATGGGTAAAATGCGGCGGTCATCACTTAACGGATGTAGCACTACTGTTGTATCTTTACGTGCTTCAACCACTTCATCCAGGTAACAAATTGCGCCTTCACGCACGGCACGGGTGAGCGGACCATCGTTCCAGTAGGTTTCTCCAGCACCAATTAAATGTCGGCCAATTAAATCGGCAGCGGTTAAATCATCGTGACAGGAAACAGTATATAAAGGCCGGCCCAGTTTGGCCGCCATATACCGCACAAACCGGGTTTTGCCGCAACCCGTAGGCCCTTTAATTAATAATGGTAATTGATTGTTGTAAGCGTGCTCAAACAATTCCACTTCTTTACCGGATGGTAAATATAAGGGGAGTTGCTGATGATTTGCTGCGGCTGGTTTTTTATCTGCCTGATTCATGACGCTCACTTTTTTTAGCGTTGCAAGTAGCAAGTAGCAGGTTGCAAGTAAAAGCTGTTACTGGCTACCTGGGCTTTGCTACTTGCCACTGTTATGCCGCTTTTGTCTCACCTTTAATAAAGAAGCTGGTGATGTATGTAATGAGTCCGATCAGGAAAATCACACCGGCGATTTCACGCATCCAGTAGAAGATGGCAATCTGCTCCTGTACTTGCATGAACGGCTGTGGGGTTTCGCTATAACGTTGCAACCACACTTGCAATATGCCGGCGCCGGTAAGGAACAATGTGATGAAGACCATGGATACGGTCATCAACCAGAAGCTCCACATTTCAACGACCTGCGATTTGTTGCTATTGGCTCCCGCACGGCCACGCAATAGCGGCATGGCGTAGGAAATTATGGTAAGCACGATCATGACGTAGGCACCATAAAATGCCATGTGCCCGTGAGCAGCGGTAATTTGCGAGCCGTGGGTGTAATAGTTAACCGGTGCCAGGGTGTGTAAAAAGCCCCACACGCCGGCGCCGAGAAAGGCCATCACACCGGTGCCCAGTGCCCACAATACTGCCACCTTGTTGGGGTGCTCGCGACGACGGCTGTTAACCATATTGAAGGCGAACAAGGTCATCATAAAGAAAGGAATCGGTTCCAGCGCGGAGAAGATAGAACCCCACCACTGCCAGTATTCCGGTGCACCGATCCAGTAATAATGATGGCCGGTACCAATAATGCCGGTGATCAGTGCCATGGCAATAATGACGTACAACCATTTTTCAATGACTTCACGGTCAACACCGGTGGTTTTGATTAATACAAAGGCGAGTATGGCGCCGAGTATGAGTTCCCATACACCTTCTACCCAGAGATGCACGGTCCACCACCAGAAGTACTTGTCCTTCACCAGATTTTCAGGGTTATAAAACGAGAACAGGAAAAACACGGCCAGGCCGACCAGGCCTACCAGTAGCACCAGATTGATGGTGGTTTTGCGGCCCTTGAGTATGGTCATGCCGATGTTATACAAAAAACCCAGCACAACAACAACAATGCCGATTTTGATAATAGTGGGTTGCTCCAGGAACTCTCTGCCCATGGTGGGCAATAGATCATTACCAGTCAGCTTGGCCAGGTCGGCATAATTAATGGTGAGATAGGCCAGCACGGTTGCGCCGGCAGCACCCAAAAATACCCAGAACAGAATCACTGCCAGCTTGGGCGAATGCAGTTCGCGTTCGGCTTCTTCAGGTACCAGATAATAGGCCGCGCCCATAAAGCCCATCAGCAGCCACACAATTAATGTATTGGTATGCACCATGCGCGCGACATTAAAGGGAATTTCCGGGAACAGAAAATCACCCATTACATATTGCAGGCCCATAATCAGGCCAAACAGGATCTGGGCAACAAACAACGCTATCGCTGCAATAAAATACAGCTTGGCGACAGATTGAGATTGATATTGCATATTTTTTCCTCGTTATCCACGATGAATGTTAGTGATCGGGTTTAGCCTTGAATATTCGGTGGCCAGTTGGCATCGTTGATTTCGGATGTCCACTTCAAAAACGCGGCAACCGCTTCCAGTTCTGCGTCGCTCATATTGAACTGCGGCATGCTGCGGCGACCGGGCACGCCTTCTGCGGGCCTGCTCTTAATGAAGGCCACGATGGCCTCGGTGCTTTGCCCGAAGCGATCGTAAACATTGCCCAGTTCCGGCGCAAAATAGGCACCTTCACCCATTAAGGTGTGACAGCCAATGCAGTTGTGGTCTTCCCATAATTTTTTTCCATGTACCACCTGCGGTGTAAGATTTTCGCGATGATCCCGTTGTGGCAGTGTCTGTAGGGTATCGACTGTCAACACCACAAACAGCAGGAAAAAAAACATGCTCCCGCCATAAAAAATATTTCTCGCAGTTGATTTGGTAAACGCGCCGCTCATTATTTAATCCTCAAGGCTGTGCAGGGTGGTGGCATTACGCCACGACATCCGCCGGGTGACATTGATATGAGTCAAACAGGTTGAATAGTGGACTGGCTTAATTTTGGTTTTACGTGCAGTGAATGCCGGTGTTGGCCGGGGACACTGCGTTGCAGCGTACAATATCGAATGATATGACGTACTTGATAAATTGTTGCAACCAATCAATGGTGTCATATTACGCGGGTGCTGCCATCATGCCTCGCCATATCTTGCTGGGCAGTTTGTTTATTAGGGAAGCTCTGAATAACGCCATCCTGGCATTCTTAGAGCACAAAAAAAATGTCATTTTTGTCCCCTGTTTATTTTTTCATGGCGCCGCAAGGAACCTCTGACTTATTCAGAGGTTCCTTAGTGGTCTTTTAAAAATGGCGCATACTCCTGATCGCTCCCGTTTATATGGTTTACCAGCCAGGTTTTGAGATAAAGCGCCACATTTTCTACTGTTCGAGTTTTGTCGATTCGATATTCATCAATAAATTTGAGTACCTGTTGAACCATTGCATAATGTTGCTGCTTATGTTCATCGTAGCCCTTGTAATGGTGTTGTTGCATCAGATTTTCCTCGCGCTCGAAGTGATAGAGGGTGTAAGCAACCAGTTCATCCAGAATTTTTCCAACTTGTTCGGTGTCGGTTTGGTAGTGTGCGGCGGTTTGTAACTGGTTAATCATGCCCAGCAGTTTTTTGTGATCCTTATCAATGGCTTCATTGCCGACACTCATGGATTTATCCCACTCTACAAATCGGCGTGACACAATTTTGTCGTGGATCCAGGGAATCGCCACCAGTACTGCAATCAAAATCCAGGGCAGGGGATGGGTGAAGCCGAGCATGAATCCCAGCAAAATCATCACCAGCAGCGCGAGAATGAGCACAGCCAGAACAAACATGCTGAAGCCTTTGGTTACAGTGGACATCAATATACCTCTACAAGGTTGGTTTGATCACAAGATTAATGCATCTTCCGCGGTATAAAACTGATATGGGTCAAATTGTTGCCGGTTTTACAGGGTGGAATGCCGGGTGGATCGGGTTGGCGGTATTTTGTAAAACAGCGAAATTCCGGATATTTGCTGGCATTGGCTCTTTCAATGAGGAAAAATTCCTATGTAGAAATAGACGGTATACGTCTATTGTTTGAACCCTGTAAACAGGGTGACGCAATACTGAATTTGGTCACATCAACGCTTTAAGCAAGTGGGTAACATGAAGAAGCCAAAAGAATTTAAAGTGTATCTGATCAATATTTCACCAAAAGATCAGCATATGCTTCAGCATGTGTTGCGTGTTTCGACTGGATCCGCCAGACAATATGTTTTAACCAAGGATGCTGCCATTGACCCCAGAAAAATTTTCGTTGTGAATTCTGACAGCGACGAAGCTATTTCCCATTGGGTAAAATATTATCTTGATTCGAACAAAAAACCCAAAGTGCCAACGATATTTGCCGGTAAACGTCGAGTGAAGGTGGATGGCGCTTACCATCTTGAGTCCCTGATGATGGCATCAAACGTGTTAAAAATATTTGATACGGTGACCATCAAGGAAATGAACTTTATCCCGGAGCTGACAATCGGCGGCGAGAATGAATGTACAAATGTCTCCAATGCTATGCTCGAAGAAATCGCAAGTCGCAGCAGCGCCAACCCGATAAGTTTTACCGCCATGGTTGTGGATGACAGCCAGCCTGTTAGAAAACAACTCGAAATTGAATTGAAAATGCTGGGCGTGAAGGTTGAGTTGGCGGAAAGTGGTGAGCAGGCGCTGGCGCTCTCCCGTGATGGCAATTACGACATTATTTTTCTGGATGTGATGATGCCTGGCATAGATGGTTACAAGGTATGCAAAACCCTGAAAAAGGCTACGCGCTATAAAAACACGCCCGTTATTATGTTGACTGGTAAGTCTTCTCCTTTTGATAAGGTTAAAGGGACTTTGTCCGGCTGTGATACCTACCTGACAAAACCGCTACAACATGAAGATTTTCAGCAAGTTGCACGTAAATATATTCCACAGACTTTCGTATAAGCACGCGGTATCTGCTGTGCTTATGCAAACGAGAATGGACATAACCCAATCCATTTTACTGAGTGGCTGCTGGTCAGCCGGGTCAAACTCATCTAACCCCAAGGAGAAAACTCATGGCTATTAATAAAGTGTTATTAGTGGACGATTCGCCAACTGATTTGGCCAATATTCGTTCAATTGTGCGTGACGCAGGTTATGCTGTGGTAACGGCTACATCCGGCAATGAAGCGGTCAAGCTGGCAAATTCGGAAATGCCAGATCTGATATTTATGGATATAGTCATGCAAGGTGCAGACGGTTATGACGCCTGTCGTGAAATTGCTCAAAACACCAAAACCCGGAATATTCCGGTGGTGTTTGTAACCAGTAAAAATCAGAAAGCTGATCGAGTCTGGGCTGAGCTGCAGGGTGGTAAGGCCTTCATTACCAAGCCTTACAAGCCTGAGCAAATACTGGATCAGATTAGTATTCTGAATTAAAGACACCTAATCACAAGGGCTGGCAACATGTATCCATTAAATGATCCGGCAGCGCTACCGCGCGTAAACACAGATTATTCACATCTGACGCTGGATATCGCTGCACTCAGTCAGCACAAAAAAATCAATCGTTATGGGTTTGTAGTTGGCAGTATGCGATTTTTGGTGCCTGAGAACACGCTAAGTGAAGTGCTAACCAAATTTACCCTTTACTCCATACCCAACACCCAAAACTGGTTTCGCGGCCTGATTAATCTACGTGGCAATCTTATTCCGGTATACGATTTATCCATGTTGTTAGGGCAGCAGGATGTCGTAACAAATTATGCAAACCTGTTGATCCTGGATAAGGGTGCGGATGCTGTCGGCATCCTTATTAACAGATTACCGGAGGTTTGCGAAGTTGACAATTGGCACCCTCTAGATGATATGTCGGCGGACATACCGGATCTTGAAAAATTTACCCTAGAGTCT
>JANOOU010000531.1:0-3467 GCA_031421475.1 Gammaproteobacteria bacterium
TGTGATGTTTAATTGAGGGTAGCTATTTGTTGTCATTCCGGTAGGGATTGCCGGAATCCAGTGTGTAGGGATGCGTTAGGAAAGCCCTGCTTAGTTCAGAGCTTTCGCGCGGCACAAGCGACCGCCATGGATGGCGGAAGGTAGAGCAATGCAGGACGATTCCATGGATGGAATCGGTAGAGTCGCGTCAGGAACGAAGACCGAGCAATTGCCGAGATGTGCCGCCATTTTTAATCACGCAAGTGATTGAAAATGAAGCGTCTGAAAAATAAACAGGGGGTAAAAATCACCTTTTTATTTTTCGTGCTCTGAAAATTCGCTCACCCTGTTACGCGGTATATGAATAATGCATTTCAAGCTATATTCAGTCGCCAATATCCAGTATTCTAAACATATGAACAAACGAATATTACCCTTGCTGATGATCTGTGCCGTATTAGGCGCACTGTATTTTCTTGTATCACAACAATCTGATCTGGCCTCGTCGGATGAACCTGTAACCTTACAGATTAATCCACCGCAGATTGTTATGTTCGGCACACAAAGTTGTAAATATTGCCAACTAGCCAGGCTTTTCTTCGAAAAACACAAGCTGGCTTATATCGAACACGACATAGAAACTGACGATGAACAACGAAAAATATTTGATTTGTTAGGCGGGCGTGGCACGCCCTTGATTATTATTAACAAAGAATTACTGCATGGATTTGATGAGTCTTTGGTACGCAAAGCACTTTAGTACTCTGCTGCCACTATAAAATAGTGCCAGTAAATATAACCAGCAACCCGGTTTTTAGCGACACCCACCTACGGCATCTGCACGACAACGTTTGTAGTCAACCCAACTGGCATCACTCAAAATTGCCTGGTCAAAAATCGCACCGTTAATGTTGGCTTCCCGAAATGAAGATTTGCTGAGATCGGCAGACGTAAAATTTGCATTCGTCAAATCGGCCTTATCAAATTCGCAACGTATTAACCGGCTTTGCTGCAACGAAGCTGATTCAAATATGGATTTAATAAATTTCGCCCTTTCAGCTTCTGCCTTATCAAAATTTGCGCGCTTTAATATGGCGCTCTCAAAGCGTGAGCCATTTAACACGGCGGATGTAAACAGCGCCGACTCGGCATTTGACTCGTAGAATTTACTGGCTATCAGGCGTGCACGGGTAAAATTCGCTTTCATCAATTTGGCACGGCTGAAACTGGCATTCTCCAGATTGGCATCTGTAAAATCGGTTTGCATTGCAATAACTGAAACCATGCGCGCATCCATCATAATAGCTTTAGTAAATTTTGCCTGGCTGATATTAGCTGAATCCAGATCAACATTATTCAATTTTGCGCCGGTAAAATTCGCGCCCTGTAAATTGGCTCGCGTGAAAATGGCGCCATGCATATCCAGCGAAGAAAAATCCTGGCCGGATTTATCACAACCCGACCAGTTAACAGCGGGTGCAGGCCGATCATTACAGGCGGCCATCGCTGATTGATTAAACGCCACACATAACCATAAAACCATTTTTCTCAACATCATGTTGTCAGCTTACCTTTTCTGGATTGACGGATATAAAAACGGGCGGGATGCAAGGCATGTAAAACCGGTAACGAAACCGGCAACACATCATCCGTAATCAAAGCCGCCAATAATTGCGCGGCAAGGCTGGTCGAGGTAAAACCTCGGGCGCCGTGTCCTACGTTAACATACAAGCCCGCCAGGTTGCGCCCGGCAGGATAGAACGATGCCGCTTTACCCCGTTGTAAATCACTGTAGTTTCGCTGCACATAATCAAAATCCGGCACCGCTCCCACCATCGGCAAACGATCGGGCGTGACGGCACGCACCGCAGCACGCCCGTCCAGTTCCACATTCATTTTCATAACGTCGTCCGTAGCAAAACTTGGCAGATACTGTTGTAAATGCAATAAATTTTGAGTGTGCTCGGCGGTAACAATTGCACTGGAATCATTTTCAGTTAGAAAACTGGCGCCGATAATATGTTGACCATTCACTGCCGGCAATACATAACCATCATAACAAATCGGACACTTAAGACCCTGTGTCTTTTTTGCAATCGGCAAATATGTTATCTGCCCACGCGCTGCAACCACGTCCAGCCACGCGGTTTGAGAAAAACGCTTTACCTGATGCGCATTGGCCAGCACCACAACAGGATAGTCACCCAATTCGTTATTCTCTTTATCAAACAACAACCAGGATTTATCTCGTCGAACCAGCCGTGTAATATCTATATTGAAGCGTTGTTCAACCCGTTCACCGGCATCACGCAGCAACACATTACACAAACTGCGCGGATCGAGCCAGCCGGCCAGCGGATAAAAAAGTGACTCGCCATCTAAATCGACGCCCGATATTTTTCGGGCATCGTGTGCCGACAACTTGCAAACATAATGATTATCAGGTTCCGCATACGCATATTGTTTTCGTAAGCGATCACTGGAAAGTAATTGAATAACGCCCGATTGCGACCAGTCCAGATCCGTGTATTGTTGCTTCAGCTTTGCCAGATTCCGCAATGCCATAAAAAAAGCCGACGCATAAAACTCCGCTTCACTGGATACCTTAACAGCAACACGCGGCAACAACACACCCGCAGGATTACCCGAACCGGCCTGAGCAAAATCAGCGTGGCTATCATATAAATCCACCTGCCAGCCGCGTTGCGCCAATGACCAGGCTGTCGTAATGCCCGCCAAACCGGCGCCTATCACAGCAGCCCTGGTTGCAGAGTGTGCACAGGGCGTTAAAGCAAACCAGGGTGCCGCATCGCTTCGGTGTTGTTGCCGTTGCAGAGTACCATGCAACATATTTCGTTTTGACGCAAAGCCGTTTACTTTCTGCACATTAAACCCGGCTTCAATCAAACCTCGATGCACATCACCTGCAGCAGTGTAGGTACTAAACGTGGTAGTGACATGACTATTCTGCGCAATACAGTTCAACACATTCTGCGACCACATTTCCGGATTGCGTTGTGGCGAAAAACCATCCAGATACCAGGCATCTACTTTTGTCACCATGGCAGGTAACATGTCCATGACATCGCCCAGCATTAAACACAACACCACACGATTGTGTATTATTTCAATATAATGAAATCCCTGAACCGGCTCAGGCCAGGAATCAAGCAACCGGTTAGCCAATTCTGAATATTCCGGCCAGGCTGACAAAACCCGCCCAAGATCCGATTTGCACAACGGATATTTTTCAACCGAAAAATAATATAAACAGGCTTGTGGCTGGCTGGTTTTAAGCCATGTATCGGCGGTTACAAGAAAACTTAATCCCGTACCAAACCCTGTTTCACCAATAACAAAACGCTGACTGCTCAACCAACGCTGCGGCAATTCGTTATGCTGCAAAAAAACATATTCTTTTTCTGCACGACCACCCGCTGTAGAATAATACACATCATTAAATTCCTGGCTGGCGGGGTGATTTTCAG
>JANOOU010000532.1:0-3579 GCA_031421475.1 Gammaproteobacteria bacterium
ACGGCATTCCAGTTCAGTTACAACAAATCCGATAATGAGCACCTGTTCAGCTGGAACGAACACCACGGCTCTAGCCATGATCGCATTGACGATGGCGAAGATGTATACCTGCGAATCAAGATGAGCCCGATCATGATACCCAACGCGGCGATAAGTTGCGCGCAGCTTGCAGAATCTTTTCGCGGCGTTAGTGAATTGCTGGATCCGGAGCTGGTGGCATTTATTTATAACAAACTGCGCGCGCAGGGTAACAGTCAGAGCGATAGCGAAAACCGGGCAGCCAACAAGTTATAAAATCACTGCCCAGAACGAGCATTCAATTTTTTTGTCTGGCTTTTGCCAGCCAGCCTTTAACCAACCTTACTTGCCGGCATGGGTACAAAAGAAGAAGCGTGTTCGATCCGGCTTAACCATGTTCTGAGGTTTGGATATTCGCTTAACTCTATTCCGCCCTCGGGAGCATGCGCGATGTAGGTATACGCCGCCAAATCTGCAATGGTTAAACGATCAACCGCAAGATACCTGTGAGTCGCGAGATATTGATTCATTACGCCGAAAAGACTATGTGCAATGGACTGAGCCTGCCCCAGATCACCCGGGCGATTGAAAAGTAACTGCGCTCTGGCAAAAGCGGGTCCACTGGCTATGGGTCCTGCCGCTATAGCAAGCCACTTTTGAACTTCGGCAGCACCGATTGGATCCGTTGGCAAAAATTGACCATCGTCATATTTGTGCGAAAGATAGACTAAAATGGCCGCCGAATCCCAAATAACGGTTCCACTATCTTCAATAACGGGAACCATGCCAAATGGGTTCAATGCAAGAAATTCCGGGGTTTTTTGCTCACCTTTTCTCAAGTCAATATCAACTTTTTTAAAAGGCAAGTCGAGCATACGAAGTAGAAGCTCTACACGGTGAGCATGGCCAGAAATAGGGTAGCTGTAAAACACAATTGGGTTAACTGGTTTGATGCCCATTAAAAATTTTCCTTTTAAAATTGAAGTTGATACTTGAAACCGCCCGCTAAACGATTCCGCAGTTTAACCAATAACCATGAATGTCTTCAAATCAGGTTATTCCTTACTCATACTAACTGGCTTCTTGCAAAGAAGCCCCTTCGAGTAAATACTGAATAACAAAATCAAACGTCATTCCCGCATACTTTTGGCGGAAATATTGTTGCCACCCGGAGAATCCCCGACAAAAGCATTCGGGGGTGACGAACTTTTATAACCTGATCATAATTGTTTGGTATTGCAGGTGTATTCTTTTCAAGCACCCCGTTAGTAACCTTGCTCAACCAATCGCTGTTTTGCACCACTAAGTATCGCCCTTCACCACGGCATGGACAATAATTTTTTCAGTATTGTAATGAATTTACACGCATAACCGGGAATATTATTCCAGGTATTTTTGCTGCCATTTATTGTAGAGATTCCAGGTATATTCGGTGAATTCTTCTTTACTGGTAAATTGAGCGGGATCGATCGCATCAAATACATAGTAATTGGCCGTGCTATTCTGCGTGTTTAAAAAATGTAACAATTTATTGAGCAAGGTATGCGGCGCGCGCCAGACAAAATCATCCTGCGCTTCGTAATGCAGAAACACCGGCAATATAGGTATGCCGGTTTGCATGGCCACATCAAATGCGCCGTAACGAAATGACTCAAATATTCTTTTGCCTTTACAACCACCCTCAGGATAAAGAGCTATATTTTTACCCTTGCCTAATTCCTCAATCAGATTCTCGCCAGCAGCACGGCGTGACTCCCGGTCTTCGCGCTTTACAAACAGGGTACCGGCAGCGATGGCTATGCGTCCCACTATCCACCAGTTTTTCACCTCGATTTTTGCGAGGGAGTACACTTCAAATAATGCTGGGATGCCGATATCTTCAAACGCTGATGGATGATTGGCGATTAAAATATATTGCTTGGGAATGGGCAGAAGATTTTTTTGATGCAACTTTAAATTCACATCCAATGCCCTGACAAATGCGTGACACCAGACACGAAACATACGGTAATACACTCTGCCCTGCACTTTACGTGGCAACCAGGACCAACCATACAACAATGCCGTGAGCAACAGAAAATCCAGAAGCAATCCTGTCATCCTAAGAATACGTATACCGTAATAAAACATAATCGCTCCGTTATTGATAACTCAGAAAAGTATAGAACACCTGGCTTGATGCAATATTCCACTCAGACGCAATCTGTTGTAGCCTTGCTACCTTCACATTTCAACTGCGCACCTCAAAATGAATCGACTGCTGGTTATTTTACTGATCTCCTCCACACTACAGGCCTGCGCCACACTGGATGGCCCGGCCGATCCAAATGACCCACTGGAACGCTATAACCGCAGTGTGTATACGTTTAATGACCATCTCGATAAATACATGTTGAAGCCCATCGCCAAGGGTTACGATGCCGTTACACCCAATCCGGTGCAAAAAGCTGTCAATAATTTCTTTAGCAATCTGGATGATGTGCTCGTTATTGTAAACGACCTGCTACAACTCAAACCGCTGCAAACGGCTTCGGATACCGGTCGCTTGATCATTAACAGCAGTATTGGATTATTTGGCTTGATTGACTGGGCCAGCGATATGGGCCTGGAAAAACATCATGAAGATTTCGGGCAAACACTTGGCTACTGGGGTGTTCCGGCGGGCCCTTATTTTGTCATACCCTTTCTCGGACCGAGTACTATTCGCGATGCCGGCGGCCTGGCGACAGACACGTATTATTTTAATCCTCTATATCGTGAAATTGAAACCACTTTCCCGCCACCCTCTCGTAACCCAGAGTCTTTGGTATGGAATCTGACCATACTCGACAAAGTCGACGTGCGCGCCAAATTATTGAAGACAGAAAATATTCTTGATTCGGCTGCTCTGGATCCCTATGTCTTTATACGCGAAGCCTGGTTACAACGCCGTAATTATCTGGTACAGGATGGGGTAGTGAACGGTGTCGACGAGGAATTTAATGAAGAAGAATTATTTAATCATTAATAAAATATAGTCACATCTGCACTTAACCTGAAAAATATATTTTACAATACTTCTTCAATCTGGCTGCGATTGCTCTTGCCAGGCTTGCATTTTTCGCCACAGCGTGGATTTATTAATGCCTAATATATTTGCGGTTTGCTCCCGGTTACCATGACATTCTTCCAGAATTTTTAAAATGTAACGCTTTTCCAGCTGGCTCAGTGTTGGATTGTCCAGCTCCAGGCTATTGCTAACACCCACCGGCGACAAACCCTGTTCAAGATGTAAAATTTTACCTTCCGCCAAGGCTATGGATCGCTCAACCAGATTACGTAATTCACGAATATTTCCTGGCCAGCCGTACTGCTTCATCCACTGGATTGACGCCGTGTCAAAGCCGTCTACATCACGCTTATAACGTTGCGAAAATTCAGCAATAAAATGCTGTAATAGCAGCTCAATATCATCCTGACGCTCGCGTAGCGGCGGCATTCTAACCGACACCACATTTAGCCGGTGATATAAATCATGGCGGAAATGTCTGGCCGCAATCATATCTTCAATATTTCGGTTGG
>JANOOU010000533.1:0-2907 GCA_031421475.1 Gammaproteobacteria bacterium
AACATATGTAAATATTGTCGATCACCAATATGCAGAGTCTGGGCATAACCCGCCACATCGACCTCGTCTTTATCGCGTGTATTGAGTCGTGCCTCAAACTCACCGCCCCCTTTTTTTATCAGGCGGGCAGCTGTGCTCAAAAAACTTTCATTGTGTTCTTCCGATAAATGCACATTAAAACGAATATCTGTAAATTCATGCGTGTGATATCCAAGCAATGTGGTCATGGCCTGGTTGAAGGAGTAGGGCTTCAGGTTAGTGGCATCCATAACCAAAACAGGATAGGGGAGTTTGTCGAATAATTTTTGGTAACGTTGCTCCAGATCCACATTAAGATTCCGGTATGCTTTAAGTATGGTTATATTTCTACAATATCCGACTATGCCAATTACCTGCCCTTTTCGATTACGGCAAGGGATTTTTTTACATAACCAGATATCCTTTCCATTCCCGGTATTTTTTTGAGTCTCCCAGATAAACACTTCGTTATTTTGTATAATTTTTCTATCTTCATTTTCAATTTTATGTGCCAGCATGGCGTCGAATAATTGAAAATCCTTTCGGCCTATTACCTGCTTATCCTCCAGATCCAGCAACTGTCTGGCGACCTGATTTATCAACCGGTAATAGCCACGACGGTCTTTAAAAAAAACGCCCTCCGATTCTTCTGAAACAATACTGTGATAGATGGTTAATTGTGTCGTCTCATCATCAGGCACCCACCCGGTATAATTTAATATGATACGCAGTAGAGCATAAACACCAACAATAACCACCATCAGGATGATTCCACTGATATAGGCATATAACAACGGCGTTTCATACCGCTCTACAAAGAGCTTAACGATGTTTTCTCCTAAAAATAGCCAAAGCAAGCCACTAAAAAATGCGATTGTAGTAATCGATAGATGTAAATAATAGCGATCGTTTTTTATCATTTATTCATAACGCCTGTAGTGTGGTACAAGCCGTAATCCCTGTGTAACAAATGTGATTATCAATGTTCGAGCAATTAGCAGCTCGTCATAACAATTGTAAATTAGCATATGCAAGCACCAGCCATTTATTACCGCTGTCACGAAAATTCACTTCAACGCGCACATGACTACCCTGGCCTTCATAGTTCGTAACCACGCCTTCACCAAATTTTTGATGCTGTACACGCTGACCTATCAACAAACCTGAATTATCGGCGACACCGTGCGTCGATTTGATTGCCATAGGTTTACTATTTCCGAAACGTACATCCTGTAAATACTGAGCAGGAATTTCACCGAGAAATTGCGATGGCATGGGATAATAATCTTTACCATAAATTCGCCGCCGCTCGGCATAGGTCAGCACTAATTGTTGTTTGGCACGTGTTATTCCAACATAACACAATCGACGTTCTTCCTGCATGCGCCCACCTTCAGCGCGGGCACGTTCCGATGGAAACAAACCTTCTTCCATGCCACAAATAAACACCAGTGGAAACTCCAGCCCTTTGGCGGAATGCAATGTCATTAATTGCACACAATCTTCCCAGGCCTCGGCCTGTCCTTCGCCGGCCTCTAATGCGGCATGTGATAAAAATGCCGTCAATATGTCGGTTTCTGTCACGTCACTGTTATGAAAATCGAATCCACGCGCGGCATTCACCAGTTCCTGTAGATTCTCAACCCGAGCTTCTGCTTTTTCGCCTTTCTCCTGGCTGTAATGATCCAGCAGTCCACTGTGTTGAATGACGTGTTCGGCCTGCTCATGTAGTGGCAGCGCCTTAATCGATGCCGTCATGGATTCAATTAATTGCACAAAACCCTGCAGGGCATTGCTGGCGCGTGCAGTTAAGCCGGGTTGTGCACACAATATTTGTGAAGCCTGCCATAAAGATATGTCCATATCTTTGGCCAGCTCACGTAACTGCTCCACTGTTTTATTGCCAATGCCACGAGTCGGCTGATTAATGATTCGTTCAAATGAGCCATCATCCGCATGGTTTGCCAAGATACGCATATAGGCTAATGCATCTCTGACTTCAGCACGCTCAAAAAAACGTAAACCGCCGTAAACCCGATAGGGCAATCCTTCCATCATTAATTGTTCTTCAAACAATCGGGATTGCACATTGGATCGATATAATATGGCAATATCAGAACGCTGATTGCCTAACTCAACCCAGCGCTTGATGCTATCAATCACATAACGTGCTTCATCCTGATCATTAAATGCCGCATAAAGTTGTATCGGCTCACCTTGCCCGCTCTGCGTCCACAGATTTTTTCCCAGGCGGTCGCTATTACATTCTATTAAGGCATTAGCCGCATTTAATATGGTGGCGGTTGAACGATAATTTTGTTCCAGACGCACCATTAAACAGCCCGGAAAATCTTTTTTGAATGCATGAATATTTTCAATGCGCGCACCCCGCCAGCCATAAATCGCCTGATCGTCATCACCTACTATAAATAACTGGGCGCCGGTAAATGTTTTATCCGCTGCCAATAAACGTACCCAGGCATATTGAATAGTATTGGTGTCCTGAAACTCATCGACCAGTACATGACGAAAGCGACTGCGGTAGTGGCGGCGCAATTCTTCGTTGTCGCGCAATAACTCCAGTGAACGCAGTAATAGTTCGGCAAAATCCACCACACCGGCACGCTGACACGAAATTTCGTAGGCGGTGTAAATACGTAACAATTGTTGTTGTACTGGATCGCCGCCGCTGTCTACATGCTGCGCTCTTAAGCCCTCATCTTTGCGTGCATTAATAAATCCGGTAATGGTTTTTGGCAGCCAGCGGGTTTCATCCAGCTCCAGATTCCGCAGCACACGTTTAACCATGCGCAGTTGATCATCGGAATCCAGCACCTGAAATGCCTGCGGCAAGTTGGCTTCTTTCCAGTGTGCGCGCAATAAACGATG
>JANOOU010000534.1:0-2518 GCA_031421475.1 Gammaproteobacteria bacterium
CTGTATCGCGCCGCACGCCCTTGTTTAACGGTGCGCTTGAGTGTCGTTTGTTTGAATATAAAGTGGTGAGTGGTAGTAATCGAAAGTAACAGAAGCGAGTCGTCCACAGATTTCACAGTTTATAGTTTATTTAAAGCGCTAACGTCAGTAGCACGCCATAACCTATATCCGGGCTGCCATCGGTAAAGCCTTTTAACAGGTACGCCTGTATTTTCTTGGTTTTATCTATTTTGCGGCTTATGTTTCCTGTCACTTCAATCTGGCTGGAGCCACTGGCAGAAGTGGCCTGGGCGACATCCAGATTCACACCCGCACTCATTTTGTCCGATATCCGGTAGCCACCTCCCACTGAGGCGTAAAAAATATCATTCAGGGGCAACGCTGCAGAGCTGCCCAAAAATTTACGCCCAAGCGATGCGGACACTGTGATTTTATCCATGCTTTGATAAACGTCTGCCTGTAGCGCGTAATCAAACTCTCCCGTACCCAAACCTGCGTTCCTATCTGCTGTGGGTAACTTTATTTTTGCTGTCAGGTCGAGTCCGGTTGTGTCTTTACCGCCATCAATTGCGTAATAGGTTGATGCCATCACCACATCACCCAAACCTGATTGGGTTGTCGCACTGACGGTTCCCGTTTTTTTCAAATTGCCATTGCCAATTCCGGGGATAACGCCTGTTAAAGTGGTCACTTGCAAATAGGGTACGGACACTTTAAACAGCCATGACCCCGTCTCGTACTTGCCGATAACCGGGATGGCTAAAATATTGGTCGTGCTGGAAGACCCGTAATTTCCGGAGGATGAATCAAAACCGGTAGCAACACTTGCCTGACCGTCGATCGCTGCGAATGCAGTTTGCGCAAGAATTGATACGGAAAAGCTTAAAACACCTACCCAAAGGTAATTCTGCATGTTGGTAAATCCCGAATTGGAAAATTGATAGTATTTGCCTGACTGATGATTGCCGTCACCTGAGTGCCGACATTTGAATACTGGCATCAATATAAGCATTCTATCATATTCAACTCATTGATTTAATCCCTGATATACCGCATTGGCCACCCTTAATAAATCCGGCTTCGCCAGTTCACCGGAGAGGGCATAGCCCAAGTCTTCATCTATCCAGTAAAACACACCGACCTTGCCTTCTTTCGCGTAACGGAACGACGCATCGCCTTTGCCGGCCATTTTGCTGCTGATGTATAACGTCAACCGCATACCGCGCGCATCCTGATACATGAATTGTGCAACAGGGCCCTGATTACCGGGCAACAGTCTCCCCCCCATCAAATCAAAGCCAGCGGCTGTCAAGTGCGGCGCCCTGATATTGCTACCCAGGCGTTTGGATAACCATTTGGTTAGCTGTTCTTCCTGCTCATTGGTGACTTCGACTGGATGCAGTACTTCCGGTGTGTACACCACATGTGCCAATGCTGCACGGTTCACCATTGCCATCACCGGCTGCTGACTGTTTGATTCCATACTGCCGTGCAGTGACCACCCAAGGATACCGCTCAGTACCATGCCGCCCATCATTGCGGCGTAGCGCAGCGGCTGAACATAATTTCTGTGACGTGCCTGCGGATGCATTTGCAACGGTATCGGCTCGTTTAGCACCGGGTTATACAGCGCTAGCAGCATGTCATTTTGCTGGCGATAGTCTTCTACTCGTGCCGCATCAGCAGGATTGAGCTTTAGCCAGGCCTCCACTTCGGCACGATGCGCCGCATCCAGTCGGCCATCGACATAGGCATGCAATTTTTCTTCTGACATCTGTTTTGATTGCTTGATCATTTCACTCTCCTTAATACTGGTGCACTTTCACCGGCCATCAGTATGCGTAATTTTTCGCGACCGCGAGACAGACGCGACATTACTGTACCCAGCGGTATGCCCAGTATTTTTGCGACTTCTTCGTAACTCATTTGCTCCAAACCGATCAACAGGACAACTTCACGGTACTCATAGGCAAGCTTGCTGATTGCGCTTGAGAGATCGCGCAAATGCAAATCATCCTCCTGCGTTGCACGGGTCGGCAGCTCCAGCACATCCTCATCCATGGATACCGTCACAATTTTATTTTTTCTGATATGGTTGATAAATGTATTGTGCATAATACTGAACATCCAGGCGCGCAGATCACTGCCGCGCCGCCACATGTACAGCTTGCTCCAGGCGCGTTCCAGCGTGTCCTGTACCAAATCGTCGGCACTGTGGCTATCGCCCGTCAAAGCCCTGGCATAGCGGCGCAAACGCGGTATATGCTCGATGATATTTGCATTCAGGTTATCCATGCGTTTCCTTCAATAATTCCCATAATCTTATTTTTATTTCAAGCTTAAAGCGTCCCAAATTCAAAATATAAGCACCGGTTTCCACCCTGAATAATGAATACATCATCTACTTTAATTGTTTTCGAGAATACTAGGGGATTCAACAGCGTTAACAAGTAATATCACGCCATTATTCCCTCATTCCAATAAGATATTTCTGCAAGTTCATAAGACAATTTCTGTT
>JANOOU010000535.1:0-2068 GCA_031421475.1 Gammaproteobacteria bacterium
AATGGTCTGGTTAAAAATTTTTATCATGTAATACTCCATAAGTTTTGAATATTTATAATGATGCTGCCCAAAAACTACAGAACTAGCCTGGCGTTAAATTTTGAACGATGATTTTTTTGAAAAAAAATAATCATAAATAAATGCTAATAAAACAATGATGTCTTGTTTTTATGGGCGTTTATTTTCGGACTTAAGCTTTTCATTAAATTTCTATCGGGCAGGTAGCCCGCTCCTACAAATATTTGGAGGTTGGCACAAACGCCACTTCGTCACCGTGTTCCAGCCGGGTAAACGTTTCGGCGAATTGTTTGTTAACGGTGAATTGCAGGGCACCGGCTACGGCAAAGAATTTTTTCCAGGTGTCGCCGCGGCGTGCCAGTAAATCCATCAGGCTTTGCACGTCGGTTACGTTATCGGGTAGTTCGATGGATTCGTTTTCTTTGCGGCTGACTTCAAGCAAATTGTTCATAAAATACAGCACCTGAATTTTGACTTTGCCATCGGCCGGTTTGGCGCCGGCATGGCGCTGCATGCCGAAACGTTCCAGTCGCTCCAGATATTTTTTCCAGTTGGCTTCGTAGTGAGTGCCGAGTTCGTGAAACGTGCCCCAGGAAAAAATACCGTTGTCGTAACCGTCATCAAAATATAAACGCAATGCGTAATTGCCTTGCTGTTCAATCTTGCTAATGTTGACTTCAGCTTTGCCCGCCACCGGCTTTTCAGCAGCTTCCATTTCGGACGATTTGGCGTGGGTGCGTAAATATTCGCAGGGCAGTTTGAAATTCTGGCCGTCATCAAAGGCAATTTCCAGAATTTTTGATTTCTGGTGCAGTTTGATTTCGGTGGGATTATGTAATTTGCTCATGATGATGACTTTAAGCTCCGGGGGCGTGAGTATACCCTCAGCGCCGATCAATAAAAATTCGCATTACATTGTGGGCATAAAAAAAGGCGCGAATCCGGGTGAGATTCGCGCCTTGAATTATCGCTTTGTGAGCGACGTGCGTTACGCCAGCAATGGCACGATTAACAGCGCCACAATGTTGATGATTTTGATTAGCGGATTTACCGCCGGGCCTGCTGTGTCTTTGTAGGGGTCGCCTACGGTGTCACCGGTTACCGCGGCCTTGTGGGCATCGGAACCCTTGCCACCAAAGTTGCCTTCTTCAATGTATTTTTTGGCGTTATCCCACGCGCCACCGCCGGTGGTCATGGAAATGGCCACGAAAATACCGGTGATGATGGTACCCACCAGTACACCGCCCAGTGCCTGCGCACCCAGTGTCAGGCCGACAATCACGGGCACCGCTACCGGTAACAGCGACGGTACAATCATTTCCTTGATCGCGGCTTTGGTCAGCATGTCCACGCAAACGCCGTATTGCGGCTTGGCGGTGCCTTCCATAATGCCGGGGATTTCCTTGAACTGACGACGTACTTCAATTACTACGGAACCGGCTGCACGACCTACTGCTTCCATACCCATGGCAGCAAACAGATAAGGCACCATACCGCCAATGAACAGACCGATGATGACCATGTGATTGGACAAGTCAAAGGTCATTGCCTGGGCAAGCGGGTCAATCAGCAGCGACTGGGCATTGATGGCGTGGGTGTAGTCAGCAAACAATACCAGTGCCGCCAGACCGGCTGAACCAATGGCATAACCTTTGGTAACCGCTTTGGTGGTGTTACCTACCGCATCCAGCGGATCCGTGACGTCACGGATGGACTTGGGCAGGCCTGCCATTTCAGCAATACCACCGGCGTTGTCAGTGATCGGGCCGTAGGCATCCAGTGCCACAATAATGCCCGCCATCGACAACATGGATGTGGCCGCAATGGCGATACCGTACAGACCCGCTAGCTCATAAGCGCCCCAGATGGCCAAACAGACAGCCAGCACCGGTGCCGCCGTGGACTTCATGGAAACACCCAAACCGGCAATCACATTCGTACCGTGGCCGGTGGTTGAGGCTTGAGCAATATGACGGACCGGGCTGAATTCGGTGGCGGTGTAGTACTCGGTAATCCACACCATGGCAGCGGTTAAACCGAGGCCGATGAG
>JANOOU010000536.1:0-4237 GCA_031421475.1 Gammaproteobacteria bacterium
CAAGCCTTGCATCTGGCCGAAGCCGAGCTGGTGGCCGCCGAAGCGCACGGCGTATTGTGCGGCATGTCTTGCGCCGCAGGCACGGTGCCGCTGGAATCCTGGTTAACGCAGGTATTTGAGGTACTGGATCTGGAGAATGCCAATATCCGCGCGGCCTGCCAGTTATTGGTGGGCTTACACGAAAATACCCGTGAACAGCTGAATGACACCGAAGCGCTGTTTGAGTTGTTATTACCGGATGATGAAACCGGTTTGGCTGAGCGTACCAATGCCCTGGCGGAATGGTGCCACGGTTTTGTATTCGGTTTGGCTGCGGGTGGCTTAAAGCGTGAAACACAATTGCCGGCTGATACTGCCGAATTAATTGCCGATATAGTGGCCATATCACGCGCTGGTCTCGACGATTCACCGGCAGACGACACCGATGAAGATGCTTATATGCAGCTTTGTGAATACGTGCGCATGGGCGTGTTGCTGATAACCGAAGAGCTACAGCCTGTACCGTCAACCCATAACAAAACAACGCATTAATTTTCAGGACGCAATATGAAACCAGCACTACACGCCCGTCACCGTAAACAACTGATGCGTATGGTGGGTGAAGGCGGCATTGTCATCTTGCCGGCATCACCGCAACACATACGTAATCGTGATGTGGAATATCCCTATCGTTCCGACAGTGACTTTATGTATCTATCCGGGTTTCCAGAGCCGGAAGCGGTCATCGTGCTGGTGCCAGGCCGGGACAAGGGCGAATACATTTTATTTTGCCGCGATCGCGACGTGGAACAAGAGATCTGGCACGGCCGCCGATACGGGCCGGAAGGCGCACGTAGTCAGTTTGGTGCGGATGATGCGTTTCCGATTGACGATATCGACGACATATTGCCGGGATTGATGGAGCATACCGAGCGCGTGTATTACACCATCGGCCGCGATCCGGTGTTCGACAAACGGGTGATGGGCTGGGTCAATACCTTGCGCAGTCAGTCACGTTCCGGCGCGCATGTGCCTTACGAATTTGTGTCACTAGACTTTTTGCTGCATGACATGCGTCTGTACAAGAGCCGTGATGAAATCAAGTTGATGCGAAAAGCCGCCCAAATCTCCTGTGAAGCGCACAAACGCGCCATGCGTTTGAGCAAACCCGGTGTGTACGAATACCAGCTGGAAGCCGAAATTCTGCACGAATTTCAAAAGAACGGTGCCGGTTGGGCCTACCCGAGTATTGTGGGTGGTGGTGCCAATGCCTGCATTTTGCATTACCGCGAAAATAACCAGGCCTTGCGTGATGGCGAGCTGGTGCTGATTGACGCAGGTGCCGAATTCGATGGTTATGCTGCCGATATCACCCGTGCCTTTCCGGTCAACGGCCGTTTTACCGAAGCGCAAAAAGAAATTGTGGAGCTCACCCTGGAAGCGAATCTCGAAGCCATCAAACAAGTGAAGCCAGGCAATCACTGGAACGACCCACACGACACCGCCGTAAAAGTGCTCACCAAGGGCATGGTTGAATTAGGTTTGCTGAAAGGCAAAGTGCCGCAGCTCATTAAGGATCTCGCTTACAAACAATATTACATGCACCGCACCGGCCACTGGCTGGGCCGTGATGTACACGATGTGGGCGATTACAAGGTGAATGATAAATGGCGTTTACTCGAACCCGGCATGGCGCTCACCATCGAACCCGGCATGTACATGGGGCATAGCGAGCGCAAGGCCAAACGCTGGTGGGATATAGGTGTACGCATTGAAGACGATGTGGTGGTTACCCAAGACGGCTGTGAAGTCTTGTCCAATGGCGTGCCCAAATCACCGGCTGATATTGAAGCGTTGATGAATGCCTGAGATCAACGCATGAGTGCTACGTCAAACTACGACGCCATTATTATCGGTGGCGGCATGGTCGGCGCATCTTTGGCAGCCGCCTTGTCGGCGCAAACTGGCAAACGCATTGCCGTGGTAGAAGCGGTTGCTTTTGAATCCGCCGTGCAACCGAGCTTTGATGATCGCGTAGTCGCGCTGTCATATGGTGCACGCAAGATTTTTGAAGCGATGAAGGTGTGGCCGCAACTTGAGCCACAGGTGCAGCCCATACACACTATCCATGTTTCCGATCGTGGCCACTTTGGCGCCTGCCGATTGCATCACAGCGAAGAAAATGTCGAAGCCCTGGGTTATGTGGCGGAGAATCGCGTGCTCGGTCAGGTGTTGATGGAGCGTGTGCGCAACTCGCCACATATTGAATGGTTCTGTCCGGCGCAGCTGGAAGATTTGCAGCAGGACGAGCAGGGTGTTGATGTCACGATTCGTACTGGCAATTCACAAAAAAAATTGCGCACAAAATTACTGGTCGCTGCTGATGGCGCCATGTCGCGTGCGCGCGAACTCGCCGGTTTAAAGTTGCAACGCAGTGATTATGGCCAAAGCGCCATTATTGCGAATGTTGAAACGGAATATGCGCATCACAACGTGGCGTTTGAACGGTTTACGGATACAGGTCCGATTGCGTTTTTACCGATGACGCAAAAACGCTGCTCGGTGGTGTGGACTGTGCGCAGTGACGAAGCCGATGCAATCATGCAATTAAATGACGCAGATTTCATCACGCAATTGCAGCAGCGTTTTGGTTTTCGCCTGGGCCATATTTTACGTAACGGTAAACGCCATGTGTATCCACTGGCCTATGTTGCAGCGGAACAGCTCACCAAAGGCCGGGTTGCGATTATTGGCAATGCGGCGCATGCACTGCATCCGGTTTCGGGGCAGGGCTACAATCTTGCTCTGCGTGATGTCGCTGCCATGGCAGAACTCATTTCACAACACGATGATGCCGGTCATCCACTATTACTCGCCCAATACCACGCCAAACGTTTTCAGGATATGCAGCGTGTCTATCGTTTCACCGATACCTTGGTACAACTTTTTTCCAATCGTTTAACACCGCTGGCGCATCTGCGTGCGGCTGGACTGGTGTTGCTGGATATGCTGCCGCCGATGCGTCATGTACTGGCAAAACAAAGCATGGGATTGCTGGCGCCCATGTCACGCATGTTGCGCAGATTGCCGCCATGAATAATCACTATGACATTATTATTGTTGGCGGCGGTATGGTGGGCTTAACGCTGGCCTGCGCCCTGGCAAAAACCGGATTAAAAATCGCTGTAATCGAAGCCCATGAGCCTGAAGATATTTCATCAGATGCAGAATACGGCTTGCGCGTATCGGCTATTTCACGCGCTTCACAACAGGTGTTTACCAATATTGGCGCCTGGCAACACATGCTAGCGCGTCGCGTCAGTCCATATGATCACATGCAGGTGTGGGATGCCACGGGCAATGGCCAGATACATTTTTCAGCGGCGGATCTGGGTGTGGATGTGCTCGGGCATATTGTCGAAAATAATGTGGTGCAATTTTCATTGCTGAAAAGTTTGCAGCAATATGAAAATCTGCACTGGTTGTGTCCGCAATCCATTGCTCAAATAGAGTGTGCTGGCGATAGCAATCACGTGACACTCAATAATGGTGACGTGTTAACAACAAAGTTACTGGTGGGTGCCGATGGTGCGCATTCCCGAGTGCGTGATGCGGTCGGCATTCAACTTGAAGAATCACCCTATCAACAAAAAGGTGTGGTTTGTGTAGTGCAATCTACCAAACATCATCAATATACGGCCTGGCAACGTTTTTTACCTACCGGACCACTGGCGTTTTTACCGCTGGCAGATGGCCGTTGTTCCATTGTGTGGTCTGCAACCGATGCCGAAGCAGATCGTTTACTGGCGTTAAGTACAGATAATTTTTGTCGCGAACTGGAACAGGCGTTTGAATTGACTTTGGGCGTGGTGAAATCGGTAGGTGAGCGTGCTGCGTTTCCATTAATTCGCCGCCATGCCGAAAAATATGTCATGCCTGGGGTGGCCTTGATTGGGGACGCGGCACACACCATTCACCCCCTGGCGGGGCAAGGGGTCAATCTCGGCGTGCTCGATGCCGCCTGTTTGGCACAGGTTATTAGCGAAGCGGTATTCGTTCGCCGTGATTTTGCCAGCATGCATGTGTTGCGAAAATATGAACGTTGGCGGCGCGGTGAAAATACCTTAATGATGGTCAGCATGAGCGGGTTTAAAAATTTATTTAGCAATAATAATCCGGCATTGAGTTTTGTGCGAAATGCGGGATTGAATCTGGTGAATGGGCTGCCACCGGTGAAAAATATGTTTATGCGCAGGGC
>JANOOU010000537.1:0-3921 GCA_031421475.1 Gammaproteobacteria bacterium
GATGTTTTTCCAGTTGTTGCGGGTTGAAGATATCGCATTCCACATAGCGGAGTTCAGGTAGCACCGCCAGGTGTTTTGCGCGCTCCGCATTACGCACCAGTAACTTTACCTTTACCTGCTTTTGACAAAGTCGATTTGCCAGATGGCTGCCGACGAAACCGGTTCCACCCAGTATGCAGATATGAATCGGACGCATGGATAACTCGCAAATGTTTAACGCGGTGCAAGTATAGCTTGACAGTGTAAATTGATTCACTTAATACTTGCCTCATGAAAAAACATGTCGCACGAGTCTGTATGACACACATCCGCCTACGCTGGTGGTCGAGTGAGTCTGTGCGCCCTGTTTAGTTAATTATTTTATCCAAATACCCAGGCCACAGACTCGCAAGAATCTGTGGCCTTTTTATTGGCCGTTATATTTGCATCATTCAGGATTGATATGGAAAACAAAAAAGCGCTGGTTATCGTGCTGGCTTACATAGTGGTTGTACTGATCTGGTCTACGACTCCGCTGACTATCAAATGGAGTGGCGAAGGTGTGCACTATATGTTTGGTATAACTGCACGCATGACAATTGGAACCGTGCTGGCGCTGGCATTGGCACTGTGGCAATACGGCGTTTTAAAGCAAAACAAAAAGTCGCTACAGGTTTATTTTGCCGTTGGTTTGGCTATTTATGCATCGATGTTACCGGTGTACTGGGGCGCTCAATACATCCCCTCGGGATTAATATCCGTTATTTTTGGATTAACACCTATCATGACTGCTTGGTTTGCGGCTCAATTTTTACAGGAACAACGTTTCGGTTTGAATAAAGTGCTCGGTGCTTTAACGGGCGTGGCCGGACTGTCCATTATATTTATTCATCAAATCCATCTTGGCGAGCACTCGGCCTGGGGCGTGGGCGCTGTATTGTTTGCAGTGATTGTGCATTCCCTGAGTGCGGTAGTGATCAAGAAAATAGACGCGCGTTTACCGGCCTTGTCGTTAACCGCAGGAGGACTGCTGGTGGCCCTGCCATTGTTGTGGCTGACTTATTTATTATTTGCGCCCCCGTTGCCGCAACAAATTCCCGTACGCGCGATACTGGCTATAACCTATCTTGGCATCATGGGTACTGTTGTAGGGTTCGTAGCATATTATTTTTTGGTGGAGCAATTACCTACATCCAGTTCCGCGTTAATTACCTTGATGACGCCCGTGTTAGCCGTGTGGCTGGGCAACTGGCTGAATAACGAGCAATCAGGTGTCATAGTGTGGTCAGGTACAGCGCTGGTGATCTCAGGCCTGATTCTGCATCAATGGGGCGGCCAGATACGATTGCGTAAAATTTTGCTGTGTTGGCTATAGCACGATGTCATTTGCAAGGCACTGTTACACTCTGACAACGGGACGGCAGCGTGTTTCGTGTAAACTGCAAGTAGGCGGCCAGCCTGCTAAAGTTGTAAAAAAGCTGACAACTGCTACAGATGTCAGCTATTGACGCATCTCTAAATAGCCATAGAATCCATATCCTCCATGCCTAGAACAAAAAAAATCACAATCCTGTGCATAGTGTTGATATCGATTTTATATGATGCATCTGCTCATGCTGTTACCACTATCAACAGCATCCGGTTTGAAGGTAATGAAACTACGAAAGAAATTTTCTTACGGCGTGAAATGTATTTTACGGAGGGCGATGTGTTTGACGAAACTCGCCTGGCAGACTCCATACAGGCACTGGTCGATACGGGCCTGTTTAAGAATGTTAATTACTACATCTCCAGCGACATTCCTGAAGATGAGCTTGCTACCGACTCGCAAATTGACTTGGTTATCCAGGTTAAAGAAAAACACTATATACTTTTGTTGCCACGAATTCGTGTTAAAGAAAACGAGACGAATATTGGGTTGCAATTGCGCTGGGATAATCTGTTTGGCATGAATCATAGCCTACGCTTTCTCGAAGAAAATCGTGGCAGCACCGGCGGTATTGATGAAAGCCGCACGGAATTTGATTATGCCTATCCCAATGTGAAGGGCAGCCGCTATTCTCTGAATTTCAGTTACGCAGCTGAAAATAAAGTGGATAACAGTAATCCCGGGCTGGAAACTAATCGTATTGACCAGTCATTGGGTGTAAGTGTCAGTCGCTGGTTGAATTCATCGGGCCGAAACTTTGGCTGGTTTGCCAATGTTGGCTGGAGCGTTCGTGAGCGTGAAAACGATCTGCTGGATAGCCTGTTGGCAGATGAATATTTGAGCGCTCTGGTGCTGAGTCTGGAATATGGGTTCGCGGAAACCCACGATTATGGTTATAACCGTTCCGGCAAGGAATTCGGTTATAAGGTCGACATATCGAATCGCATCATTCACAGTGATACGGAATTTTCCCGCCACGAGTTGTATTATCGAAGTTATTATCGTTTCAAATCCCGGCCGTTGGACAATTTAAATGTACAAACCATCTTGGGTCATGCCAGCCACGACATTATGGGAAATCAGGCTTTTAATATAGGTGGTGATAACCTGCGTGGTTATGAGACTGCGCGCTTCGAAGGTAACGCCATGGTGCTGATCAATATGGAATACGTGACACCCCTCGAAAAATATCCGAAATTACGTTTCGTCAGCTTTGTGGATTTAGGTAACACCTACGCAGATGTTGAAGAAGTCGTGCATGGCGGTTTGAAAACTGGCGTGGGTTTTGGTTTACGCTGGAAAATTCCGTCGTTTGTGAAATTGAGTTTACGCGTTGATCTGGGTTACGGCATCAGTGACCGGGATTATCGTATTACAGCGGGCACATCGTACTCGTATTAATCAACCACCGGTATACGACATGAATCGTATTACCTGTTCCGGCTTTTCATTAAACTCATGCCGTTCCGGTTTGAGACGAATAGCGGCGATTATCGCCTGCGTCAAACCTGCATCATCTACACCAGCACGCAACAAAGGGCGTAATGCCACATGATGTTCCTGACCCAAGCAGGTATAGAGCGTGCCATCTACTGACAAACGCACGCGATTACAGGTGGCACAAAAATGTTGCGATATGGGTGTAATGAAACCGATGTTGATTTTGGTACCGGCTACCTGTAAATAACGTGCCGGACCACCGCCGGGCATGACACCAGGAATCAAATCAAATTTCTGTTCAAGTTTTTTTCGAATCTCGGACAGATCGATATATTTTTCGGTGGCGGCACGGCCAGTGTCGCCAATCGGCATGGTTTCAATAAAACGCAGAGTGAGTGAATGTTCGATACAAAAACTCACCATGTCTTCTACTTCGTGATCGTTCACGCCTTTCATCAATACCATATTGATCTTGATGGGGCGAAATCCGGCAGCCGTTGCTGCCCGAATACCGCTTAATACTTTTTCCAGTTTGCCGCCGGTGATTTGTTTAAACGTATCGGCATTAAGGCTGTCGAGGCTGATGTTGAGCCGGCTGATGCCCGCTGCATGCAAATCGACTGCGTGTTTATCCAGACGGGTGGCGTTGGTTGAAAGTGAAAGATCTTCAATGCCGGGTATGGCAGACAGCCGTTGTGCCAGCAAAGGCAGATCCTTGCGTACCAGCGGTTCACCCCCCGTGAGGCGTATCCGCCTTGTACCGAGGCGGGCGAAGGTGGCCATTACCCGCTCTATTTCTTCGAATGTCAGCCATTCCTCGGGTTCATGAAAATCATGAAATTTCTTGGGCATGCAGTAATCACAACGCAAATCACAGCGGTCGGTAACAGATACCCGCACGTAATCAATGCTGCGTCCAAAGGAATCGAGAAGTTTAGTCATGGCGCTATTATAGAGACCCGGGAGAAAACAAAACCTTATTGCAAATCAAGGTATGGCTTGCAGGGATTGACCACATGGGGGCCCAGTGAGTTCATTTTAAGGCCGGACCAACCCCAGTTTTAATGCTTCCA
>JANOOU010000538.1:0-7623 GCA_031421475.1 Gammaproteobacteria bacterium
CATAACACCAGCACGGTTGGAATTTTTTTTATCATGTTACTAACCTTAATTTACCTGGCAATTTTTTAGATGATGAACATATCGGTTTAACCATAAAACGCTGTCGTCCCGGCAGGCAGATTGCCGGGATCCAGAATACAGGGATGTAATGGGGTTTTACCGTCCGTGGCATCTGAGTTCCGGCAATCCATGCCGGAACGACGAGGCAGAAAAACTTTATCTATTCCACTCAGCAACAACCCGCCGATGTCGGCACACAACCAGACGCAGCGGTTTTTGCAGCGCCTTCCAAAGGCACACAACACGCTTCTCTAACGTCTTCACCAAATACCGGAATGGTATCCAGCGTATGAAAGGTTTCCCAGGCTATGCCTTGCGGATCAGTCGCCCAGTATTTATCCGATTTGGCGTAACAACAGGCGGCGTCGGTTTCTGCCGTCACTGTTCCCTGCAAACCCTGCAAACGTGTGTGCATCTCGCCCAGCTCGTTAGCCGACTCCACCTGCACACCTAAATGATTTAAACCCAATGTTGCACCCCGTTGCGAAATCGCAAAATTAACGCGTGGATCATCGAGCATCCATTTTGCATAATCGGTTTTAACAACAGCGGGATCGCTGGCAAACATTCTGGAATAAAAACCAATACTGTCAGCTAAATTACTGACCGATACATGAACATGAAAACGTTTCATAATAATATCTCCGGTTAAGTTCATCACTCAGGTAAACAGTTAGGTGAACATGACGTACCACCGCAGCAGTTTTCAGTGAGAAAACCCAGCAAGGCCGACATGGTGGAAAAGTTAGCCGTGTAAATTACATAGCGCCCGGATTGCCGTGAGCTCACCATGGCAGCATGGCTCAGTTCCTTCAAATGAAACGACAGAGATGAAGGGGCGATCCCCGTCAATTCACTGATTTTCCCGGCAGGCAAACCTTCTGTCCCGGCTACCACCAGGGCACGAAAGACGGCCAGACGGGATTCCTGGGCTAGGGCAGCTAAAGCAATAACAGCGGTTTTCGTTTCCATGTTTCAATAATAGTTGAAATATGGAAACAATGTCAAGGCAGGATCCCTAATTTTTTTGACACTTCAATAAATAACTGTAGTAATCTCTACAATAATGAAATGGCTACTACTCATCATCACCCTGCCTACGCAAAACGCGACCGCTCGCATGCGGGCCTGGCGACTCCTGAAATCCAGCGGCGCGGCGGTATTGCGAGATGGTGTGTATTTGTTACCGGCTTCGGCAGCCCATACCGAGATATTTAACAAGGTCGAACAAGACGTTAGCGCGGCTGAGGGCACAGCCTATTGCTTGCAGATTGCAGACGCCTACCCCTTCGCCGAGTTGTTTAACCGCAACGACGACTATCAGCAACTGACACAAGAGATACAGCTAATCGATAACAATCAGGCTGTATCCGAGCTGAACCGGCAGTCACGTAAATGGCGTCAGACCTTTAATGCGCTGGTAGCCATCGACTTTTTTCCCGGTGAATCACAACGCCAAACCTTGGGTTTGCTGGACACGATGGATCAACGCCTCAACACCCGCCTTTCACCCGATGAACCCGGCTCCCAACCCGGCAGTATTCCACGACTCGATGCCACACAATTTCTGGGTCGCAACTGGGCCACACGCAAACGTCCCTGGGTTGACCGCCTGGCATCGGCCTGGTTAATTCGTCGATTTATCGACCCGCAGGCCCGATTCATTTGGCTGGATTCCCCCACAGACTGCCCGCCCGATGCGCTGGGTTTTGATTTTGATAACGCACGTTTTAGCCATGTTGAAACAGCCACCGGCACACTCGTAACATTCGAGGCATTAGCCCATAGTTTCGGCCTTGAAAAAAATCAATCAATCAAACAGTTAGCCAAAATTATTCATGTAATAGATGTCGGTGGTTTAGCGGTGCCGGAAGCCGCCGGACTGGAGCGTTTATTACAAGGTATGCGTAACCGGATCCGGGATGATGACAGCCTGCTCGCTGCCGCCGAACAGGTATTTAACGATATGTATTTAGCCTTCCAACAGGAGACCAACCCCCCATGAATGAAACTCTTCCACGCCCCGCGCAACCCAGCTTATGGGAAGCGACAAAATACTGGCTCAAGCTCGGTTTTATCAGCTTTGGCGGCCCCGCCGGACAAATTGCCATCATGCATCAGGAACTGGTGGAAAAACGCCGCTGGATTTCCGAACACCGGTTTTTACATGGTCTGAATTACTGCATGTTGCTGCCCGGGCCAGAGGCGATTCAGCTCGCTATTTACATCAGCTGGCTGATGCACGGTGTAGTCGGCGCCATCATTGCCGGTGTGTTGTTTTTTTTACCGGCATTTGTACTGCTGTCAGCACTGGCGGCGGTGTATCTCGCTTATGGCGATGTCACATTGGTACAAGGTATTTTCTACGGCATTAAGCCGGCGGTGGTGGCGGTAGTGTTATATGCGGCCTGGCGTATTGGTTCACGCGCATTGAATAACAACCTGTTATACGCCATGGCCGCCCTGGCATTTATTGGCGTTTTTTTCTTCAAAATTGATTTTCCGTGGATTGTGCTGGCCGCTGCCATACTCGGTGCCATCGGCGGTCAATTCATGCCTGAAAAATTTAAAGCAGGCGGTGGTCACGGTGCCAGCAACAAGACATACGGTCCGGCACTCATTGATGACGAAACGCCACCGCCTGCGCATGCAAAATTTTCATGGGGAAAACTGGTAGCAAAAATCACAGCATTTGTAACCATCTGGGCCGGTGCCATGTTTGCCATTAGTGGTGAAAAAACATTGTTACTCATGGGCGAGTTTTTCACCAAGGCGGCATTTCTCACCATTGGTGGTGCCTATGCCGTATTGCCCTATGTGTACCAGGGTGCTGTTGAACAACACGGCTGGTTAACCGGCGCACAAATGATTGACGGTTTAGCGCTAGGTGAAACCACGCCCGGCCCGCTCATTATGATAGTGACCTGGGTCGGTTACATGGGTGGCGTGGCCAAAGCTGTTTTTGCCAACCCCATCGGCGCTGGTATCGCCGGTGCGGCTGTCGCTACCTTCTTCACTTTTTTACCGTCGTTTTTATTTATACTCGTTGGCGGCCCCCTGGTAGAAGCCACGCGAGGTGAACTGAAATACACGGCACCGCTCACGGGTATTACGGCGGCTGTAGTCGGTGTGATCGTGAACCTCGCCGTGTTTTTTGCCTGGCACACCTTCTGGCCCAACGCCACCGCCGAATCACCGTTCAGCGGTAACTTCGAATGGTTACCGGTCATTGTCGCCATCGCCAGTTTTGTCGCGTTATTGAAATACAAAGTCGACATTATGAAAGTCATTGGCGTTTGCGCGCTGATTGGCCTGGTTTACACATTCATTTCTGGAGTCTTAACATGAGCTATGTCATTAAACCCCTGGCCTGCAATCCGGCACAACTAAACGGCTTGTCAGAAAAAATTATCGTTAGCCATTATGAAAACAATTATGGCGGCGCGGTAAAACGCCTCAATGCCATTACCAGCCAACTGGCCGAACTGGATTGGGCGAGCGCACCGGTATTTGTTATTAATGGATTAAAACGCGAAGAACTCATTGCCAGCAATTCAATGATATTGCACGAACTGTATTTTGAAAGTTTGGACGCCAGTGCCGCCAGCAGCGCACTGCAAAAACAAATCGACAAAGATTTTGGCAGCCTTGAAAAATGGGCTGCGCAATTCACTGCCATGGGCAAAGCACAAGGTGGCGGCTCGGGCTGGGTATTATTAACCTGGTCGGCACGCGATCAAAAACTGATAAACAGCTGGGCTGCCGATCACACCTGTAACCTTGCTGGCGCCACGCCGCTACTGGCACTCGACATGTACGAGCACAGCTATCACATGGATTTTGGCGCAGCGGCAGCAAAATATGTTGATGCATTCATGAACAATATAAACCTGGCTGCCGCCGCAACCAAATTTTCGACACTTAAAGGAGCATAAACATGAATCGCACCATTAAACCCGAACAACTTAAAACGCAAATCAGCGGCAAAATAATTCTAGATGTACGCCGCGAATCGGATCTCGCAAGCTCCAGCGAAAAACTCGCCAACGCACAATGGAAAAATCCCGAACAAATTTCTGTATGGGCAGAACAATTACCAAAAGATAAAGAAATTGTTTTGTATTGTGTGCGCGGTGGCGGCGTTTCAAACTCTGTTGTGGATGCATTACAGGCAAAAGGCTTGAATGCCTGTTTTATCGAAGGCGGCATTGAAGGCTGGAAAGCAGCGGGTGGTGTGGTGGTCGCCAGATAATCTTAAAAAGACACCCGCCCCGGTGTCCAGCCGGGGTTATATTTTGTCCCTAATAAACTCACAGGAAATAACAGCATGAAACCGTTATCACATTATTTTCTTGGCACTGTACTCGTATTTTTTATATCGCCCACATTCGCCGCCAACTGGTTGCCGCCACCCAAAAAAATTTCAGAACATAGCTGGGCCTGGATTGGCCCCTACGAAGCACCCACCAAAGCTAACCATGGATTTCGCATGAATTTAGGATTTGTAATTGGCAAGGACGCCGTCGCGATTATCGACAGCGGTTATACACCCGCTATGGCCCATGCCATGCTGACACATATTCGAAGCATTACTGCTTTACCGGTACGTTACGTTATCAATACCAACTCGCAACCACACCGCCACTTTGGCAATGATATTTTCAAAGCCAAGGGGGCCGACATTATTGCGGCACGCGATGCCGCAACCCGTATGGACAATGACGGCCAGCAATTTGCAAACACCATTGTTAAAACACTGGAATTAAAAGCAGGATCACTCAAGGTACCGGCAGCGCCCGGCACCTTGATTGACGCAGATAAAACGCTTTCGCTCGATCTGGGTGGTGGTGTAAAAATATCGATCACACATTATGGCCAGGCGCATACACGCGGCAGCCTGATCGTTGAGGTCACACCCGATCAAACCGTGTTCGCCGGTGACATTCTTTACAGCGGTCGATTGTTGTCCGTACTCACCGACAGCAGCGTAACCGGCTGGATAACAGCCTACGAAAAATTACGGTCTCTGCCCGCCAAACTTTTTGTCCCTGGTCACGGCCCGGCATCTGCATTATCTGATTTTGACTTGCCAACCTATGAATACCTAACAGCACTCAAGGCGCACATGAATCAGGCTGTCGCAGACGGTGTGGATGCGAGCACAGCCAGTTCCAGTTTCGATACAAAAAAATGGCAAAACCTGGCTAACTTTGCAGAATTGTCAGGGCGCAATGCGTCACTTACCTATCTTGAATCTGAAGCTGAAAATTTTTAACGAGAAAAAAGCATGAAATGGATTACCCGCGAACGCCCAAAGATCGATCGTATCGCCTGCCCCTGGCTCATCGCAAAATTTATCGATAAAGACGCTGAATTTTTATACGTACCGGCTGGCGATGTATTGCGCATAGCCGGGGAAACCGGCGCCACACCTTACGACATTCCCGGTGTTGAAATGACACATGTCGGAGAGCTGTGCAGCTTTGATGCGTTTATAAAAAAATATTCTTTAACGGATCCCGCCTTGCAACAACTTGCCGTGATTGTACGCGGCGCAGACACCTCAAGACTGGATCTCGCACCCCAGGCACATGGTTTGTACGCCTTATCACTGGGGCTCTCACAATGTTTTAGTAATGATCACGAAATGTTACGACACGGCATGGTGATGTACGATGCGCTCTATGCCTGGTGCAAAAGTTGCCAGGGTGAAACACATAACTGGCCACCAAAAGCGGGTTAAGAAAATAATGCCCGCGCATCCTATTGGCCAGTAAAATGGTGCGCTTCGTACCTCTAATTTCTGAACAAGGCAATGCGCTGCTCACGCCGTTGTTCCAGAATCTGCATCGTCGTTTCTTCGTTCACACCCAATGACAACAAAGCAAAACCGGATAATTGCAAACTCGATTCCAGTGTTTCAGGCACCACCAGCGTTGCACCGGCATCACGTAATGTAACAGCGTGTTGCTCGTCACGCGCACGCGCTACAACCGGCACATTCGGATATTCTTTTCGAATCGCCTTTACGGTACGTACCGCCGCAGCGGTATGATCCATTGTAAGAATAACGGCCGCCGCATTTTGTATATACAATTTTTTAAGTAATTCAGGGCGGCTGGCATCACCAATAATAATATGGCGCTGACCAAACCAGCGGCGCACCAGATTAGAATCCTGCTCAACAATAATGGCGGTGACCTGCTGTTCATCCAGTATCGACACCACCAGCTGGCCCACACGGCCAAATCCGGCAACGACTACATGACCGGAAATAGCTTCCGGCCAATCTGAATCTTTAAACACAGTTGACGGCCAATGCTGCTCAATTTTTAAATGCGCCAGACGCCCAAGCTTTGCCAATCCCGGCGTGACAATCATGCTGCAACCCACTACCAATAACATAAACTGGCCTATCTCATAATCCACCAACTGGCTGGTGATGGCAGCTGCCACAACGATAAATGTAAACTCGCCACCCTGCGCCAATAACAATCCGCCTTCAACTGAAGCAGCAGGCGACAAACCACCCAAACGCAAACTAATACCCGCAATAATTGATTTAATTAATATCAAACCCAAAACAGATAAGGGCAACCAAATCGGTTCGCGCAACATGGCAGCAGGATCGAGGCTCATGCCCACCGACATAAAAAACAAACCCATTAATAATCCTTTAAACGGCTCAATCGTTATTTCAACTTCGTGTCGATATTCCGTTTCAGCCAATAACAAACCGGCCAGTAATGCGCCCAGTGTCAGCGACAAACCCGCCAATGCAGTGAGCGTGGCAATGCCTAATGTTGCAAGTAATGTTAAAGCCATAAATGTATCGGCTTGACCTGACGCACCGAGATAATGAAATAACGGGCGTATCGCGCGACGCCCCAATAAATAAATACCCCCTATGGCAAGCACAGCTTTTAAAAATGCAATTGCAACAGCCACCAAAAAAGCGTCACCCGAATTTTGCCCCAGCAATGCCACCAAAATAATCATCGGCACCACAGCTAAATCCTGCAACAATAAAACTGAAAACACACCCCGCCCCATCGGTGTTCCCAGTTCACGCCGTTGCCCCAGTAATTGCATCACCACTGCTGTGGATGAAAACGCCAACACCATGCCAAGGATCACGGCAGACTCAAGCGAGTTACCAAACACATAAGCAATCAAACCAATCACCGTGGCCGTCAAAACAACCTGCACACTGCCCACACCAAACACCCAGCGCCGCATTGCCACCAAACGCTCAACCGATAATTCCAGCCCGATGGTGAACATCAAAAACACCACACCCAGCTCTGCAAGCGGGCGCACATTTTCAATACTCTGGAATGAAAAATAAGATAACCAGGAATAATCAACCACGAAACGCCCGGCTCCGAACGGCCCGAGTAAACAACCCATTACCAAAAAACCCAACACCTGATTCACACGCAAGCGAGCCAGCAACGGAATCAACACCCCGGCCAGCACAAGAAATAAAACAATTTCGCCAAGAAACGGCATACTAAAATCCCGGTTAGAGAATAATAATTGTGAAGCTTCACCCGCTCGAGC
>JANOOU010000539.1:0-1628 GCA_031421475.1 Gammaproteobacteria bacterium
ACCAGCGTTCCCCTGCGTCGCTGGTTTCAATTTTACGCAGAATGTTTTCTCGCGAATGTTCATCCAGTTTGATGAAATTCTGTTGGTACATCTGTCGTGATAAATCGTTTAACCAGCCCACGCCGTTGTTTATAAAAGTCATGTCCTCTGGATCCGCATCCGGTGCTTTTAACAGGGTTTGCATATAATTCAAAACACCCAGATCACGCGCGCCAGGTGCACCCTCAACGGCGGGAAACAAATGTTCAAATACGGCATCGAGTGTTTTCCAGGGTTCGTCGTTCCAGGATTTATTATTAATCTGCCCGGCGTTTTTTTGATTTTCGCTGGCGAATAATTTTACCGGTGGCAGTGCAACCAGGCTGGTCAGGATTAATAAAAAATCACGACGGCGCAGCAAGGGTTTGTTTGTGTGGCCGATATTACGCTGTGCGGGCTTGTCTTTAACGGGTTTATCGATTCTATTCATGGTGTTTCCATTTCTGGATGAATGTCAGTAGCTGGCCGCGTGAATATTTTCCGTTTTGCAAAAATTCAGCGGTGTCTTGCGACCATAATATTTTGCCGTTGTAATCGGTAATATACATATGCGGATACCCCAGCGGACGGGGAAATGCCTTGAGAAATTCGGCATTGTCGTTAGCTTCGCTGACGTTGATTTTTAACATGACAAATGTGTCATGTAATTGTTGTTGTATATCTGGATTGGCATGCAAAAAACGATCGAGCTTATGACACCAGACACACCAGTCACCGCCGACTTCAATTAATATCTTGCGCTGTGTTTCGGTTGCTAGTTGAATGGCGTTGCGGCCGTCGGCAAATGCATCGCTTTTGGGATTGTAGCCGATGCTATAGGCAGGCAAGGCCGCAGTGGCCGCCGCAGCAGCAGAGGCCATTTGTAATGCGAAAAATAACAGGGCTAGTTTTTTCATGTCGATTTGAAGCAGGGGTTGTTTAAAAGTTCTGTTGCAAATATTTTTTTGTTGCAGTGACCGTGACTGTGCCATCGGGCTGTGACATCAGGCTGTGCAGCACGCCTGCGTCTGCAAACAGATTATTTCAATGTCTTGAGTAGTGCATATACCGCACCGCTGCCACCGTCTCTGGGTTGTGCGCTGCTGAAGGCTAGCACTTCGGCTAAGTCTTGTAACCATTTGTTAACCATGGCTTTCAGTACCGGGCGGCCATCTTCTGAATGGTAGCCCTTGCCATGAACGATACAAACCACTTTAAAATGATGTTGCATGGCCTGTTGTAAAAAATGTTGTAACTGGATACGTGCTGCATCACGGGTCAGGCCGTGTAAATCGAGGTGAGACTCAACAGCCAGTTTGCCGGTGCGTAATTGTTTGAACACGGTGCGTTGCACACCGGGGCGCATAAATTCCAGCCAGTTTTCGCAATCGGGGATGAAGTCATCGCTGAGTTTGTCTAGTACAGCGGGTGTTTTATCTTTGCGACGTGACACCGGTTTGTTGGCCTGTGGCAATAATATCTTGTCAGTTTGCAGGGGCATCACATCCTGCACGGCGTCACGAAACAGCACGCTGTCATCGGATGCTGGTTTTTTTGGATCTTTATTTGTCATGTCGTGGCTTGTCGGGTGGTATAACTTTATAATAGCG
>JANOOU010000540.1:0-3769 GCA_031421475.1 Gammaproteobacteria bacterium
TGCTTTTGGCGTTTGTATTGCTCTTCAATTTGTCAGCGCTGGTGATATAGATCCTTGAATATTTCTGCTGGATAGCGCTCATCGTCCAGCAAATTGGTGATGACCTGAATTCAGGGTTTATGGCTGTGTGTACTGCGCAGCGAATTTCTCAACGTGGATTAATATTGCCAGTAGTTCGTCGGCCAGTAAAAATGCGCGATTGAGCATGGCGGCTTGTAGCACCGGGTTGTCGGGGTAGTTGTGTGAAAACTCGTTGCGCATTTCACGCAGCATGAGCCATTGTGTTGCAGAAGGAATGCCGCCGATTTTTTCCAGTCGGTTGAGTTTGTCGAGGAAGGCGGCGAGGTTGCCGGGTTCTTTGGTTAATTCCAGTACAGCGGGGAAAAGTTTTGCGCCCATGGCATCTTGCAGTTTGGCAAAACGGGTGGTGAACTGATCGAGTATGGCAATCTCGGTATCGCTGAGTTGCTGCATGGATGTTTCGGTTAATGGGAATTTTGGCGTCAGCGTGGTTTTGGCCCAGTGCAACCGGTCTGCATGGCGTTTGCAGTTTTGCAGCATGGCGAAGTAAGTGTCGTTCATGTGAGGCGTACGCCGGTTTTTTTGGCAATGCTGTATATCGGCAGTTCATCGGTGGGGGATGTGGTGCGTATGACGACATCAATGTTTTGATCGCCGAGTGTTTTGTGCAGTGTCATCAGAAATTTGAGTTTTGCTTCAACCAGTTTATCAATGTCGGTTTCCACAGGCTCGATGTACAGGTCTATGTCTCCACCTTTGCTGTTGTCGTTAACGCGTGAGCCAAACAGCCAAACCTGCGCTGCGCTGCCGAATTGTTCGGCGACAGTGCGGCGGATAAAACCAAGCTGATCGGCTGTCAGGCGCATGTTAATTCTGCATAGCATTAATGAAGTATCAAAATAATACGCATATTGTGCTGTTTTGGCTACTGCGTGAGGTAATGCACGGCTGTTGTTGTGGTCGGCTGGGTGGGGCTGCGTTGCGATGGAATGCCTGGCACGTGGAAATTCGCAAACGGTTATGAACGATGGTCGAATCATAGTACATGTGATGTTTCGTCATGTCGGCAATCCCCGCGCAGAGCCTGTCCCGGCAGGGATCGCTGAGGGATTACCGACATCCAGAATGGAGGGATGCGGGATGGTGATCAGGTGAGAAAATATATTTGTTCTGAAATCTTTGGGATGTTTTCTGGACGTTTTTGCCGGGCGTTGGGTTTGCTATCCCAGGCGCGGTCAGGTAAAGCAACTGAAAACGTCATGCATGCTTCGTTCTAAAATATATAATAACTATATGATTAACAAGTAATTATTTTTCATCATGTAAAAAACTCTTGTTTTTGGGCTATAAAGCATCCACCATATCCACCCATATCTATCGAGTCGGGGCGCGCCCCGGGAGCAAGGCCATGTCCCATTCAATTCCCAATCAGGCAATTCTCAAACAGGATGACGACACACAAGAAACCCGGGAGTGGCTGGAGGCGCTGGAAAGCGTAATCAAGGCCGAGGGTGTGGAACGCGCACACTATATTATTGAGCAATTGCTGGACACCTTGCGCCGCTCCGGTGCCGATGCGGCGTATTCGCCGAACACGGCTTATGTGAATACTATCCCCACTCATATGCAGCCGCCGATTCCGGGCGATGCGGCGATGGAGCGACGCATTCGTTCTATGGTGCGCTGGAATGCGGCGGCCATGGTGGTGCGTGCCAATCGCAAGGCGTCGGAACTGGGCGGGCACATTGCCACCTTCGCGTCGGCGGCCACTCTATATGATGTGGGTTTTAATCATTTCTGGAATGCTCCCAGCCATGAACACGGTGGCGATTTGATTTTCTTTCAAGGGCATTCAGCACCCGGCATGTATTCACGTGCCTATCTCGAAGGCCGTATTACAGAAGAGCAGATGGAAAATTTCCGTCAGGAAGTGGATGGCAAGGGTTTGTCATCCTATCCGCATCCCTGGTTAATGCCGGACTTCTGGCAGTTCCCCACGGTGAGCATGGGTCTGGGGCCGTTGCAGTCGATTTATCAGGCGCGCTTTATGAAGTACATGCAGGATCGCGGCCTGGCTGACACGCGCAATCGCAAGGTGTGGACATTTATTGGTGACGGTGAAGTCGATGAGCCGGAAACATTGGGTGCTATTTCATTAGCGTCACGCGAAAATCTCGACAATTTAATCTGGGTCGTGAACTGTAATTTACAGCGCCTCGATGGTCCGGTGCGCGGAAACGGAAAAATCATTCAAGAACTCGAAGCGGTGTTCCGTGGTGTGGGCTGGAATGTGATTAAAGTGGTATGGGGAAGTTATTGGGACCCGTTACTCGCCAACGATCATGATGGTTTGTTAAAACAACGCATGATGGAAGCGGTGGATGGTGAATATCAAAATTACAAATCCAAAGATGGCGCATATGTGCGCGAACATTTTTTTGGCAAATATCCGGAATTAAAAGCACGTGTTGCCACCATGTCCGATGATGATATCTGGCGTTTGAATCGGGGCGGTCACGATCCGCATAAAGTGTTTGCAGCGTATCAGGCGGCGGTGAATACAACCGGACGCCCGACCGTTATTCTGGCGCACACCGTAAAAGGTTACGGTATGGGTGCGGCTGGCGAAGGTCAGATGCGCACCCATTCGCAGAAAAAACTCGGCGAAGATGAAATGGTGGCCTACAAAAACCGTTTTAATATTCCGTTATCAGATGAAGAAGCCGCCAAGGCCAGTTATTACCACCCCGGTAAAGATAGCCCTGAATATCAATACATGATCAAACAACGCGAAGCGCTGGGTGGTTTTTTACCGGTACGTAAACATCTGGCTGCACCACTGGAAGTACCCGAACTGGAAGCATTCGACACGCTGTTGAAATCCACTGGCGACAAAACCATGTCGACCACCATGGCGTTTGTGCGTTTACTCACCATACTGACGCGCGATAAAAAAATGGGTAAGTATGTGGTGCCGATTGTGCCGGATGAGGCGCGCACTTTTGGTATGGAAGGCATGTTCCGTCAACTCGGTATTTATTCATCGGCGGGGCAGTTGTACACACCGCAAGATAAAAACGAAGTGATGTTTTACAAGGAAGATAAATCCGGACAAATTCTGGAAGAAGGCATTAACGAAGCCGGTGCCATGTCGTCGTGGCTGGCAGCGGCTACCGCGTACAGCACACACAGTGTCAACATGGTGCCGTTTTATATTTATTATTCCATGTTTGGTTTTCAGCGCATTGGTGATCTGGCCTGGGCGGCGGGTGATTTGCAGGCGCGTGGATTTATGCTCGGTGGTACGGCCGGTCGTACCACGCTCGCCGGTGAAGGTTTGCAACATCAGGATGGCCACAGTTTAATTCTGGCCGGTACTATTCCAAATTGCATTGCCTACGACCCAACGTTTGCGTATGAACTCGCCGTGATTATTCAGGACGGCATGCGGCGCATGTACAAAAAACAGGAGAATGTTTTTTATTACATCACGGTAATGAACGAAAACTACGAACACCCTGCCATGCCCGAAGGTGTGAAGGATGGCATCATCAAGGGCATGTATTTATTCAGCGGCGGCGGCAAGCGTCGCAAGAAAGTACAGCTCATGGGATCCGGCGCGATTTTCCGTGAAGTGATCGAAGCCGGGAAATTGCTGGATGAAGACTGGTCTATCGATGCCGATATCTGGAGCGCCACCAGCTTCAATGAGCTGAAGCGCGATGCTGATGATTGCGAACGCTGGAAC
>JANOOU010000541.1:0-3812 GCA_031421475.1 Gammaproteobacteria bacterium
CGGTATTCTCAACATCAAGGAAATCATCGAATACGGCAGCCTCACCACCGTACCGATGATGCCGGATTTCATTCGCGGCGTGATCAATCTGCGCGGTGCGGTGGTGCCGGTGATTGATCTGTCGGCGCGCTTCGGCCACGCCCAATCGTCGATCACTCGCCGCAGCTGTATCGTTATTATCGAAGTACAGGCCGAGGGCGAAAAACACGACGTGGGCGTGGTGGTGGATGCGGTGTCCGAGGTGCTGGAAATCCTCGCCAGCCAGATCGAACCGCCGCCGAATTTTGGCGCCAGGATACGCGCGGACTTCATTGCCGGCATGGGCAAGGTGAAGGATAAATTCGTCATCATTCTCAATGTTGACCGGGTGTTGTCGATTGATGAAATGGCGGTGCTTTCCGGCGGCGGGCAAAGTGTTACACCGGTAGCGGCGACGGCATAAAGGATGATCAAGCACCCCACTTGGACGAGAGTGGAAGTCTGTGGCCATTTCATCGTCATGGTGACGACTGCGTTCGGCGGATACGCCGCCGCCGAAGAGTTATCGGCCACGCCTTACCGGCCCACGGTCTCGAACCCTGCCGCATTGTCTGCACCGGGGTGGCTGGAGTTTGAAACCGGGGTGAACCGCAGCAGTGATGCTAACCAACGGCTGGATACGTTGCCGTACTTGATGAAGGTCGCGTTCAACCCGGACTGGGGCATTTTACTGGGCGGGGATCTGCTTGCCCGGCGCACCGATCAGGATGGTGCGGTAATGCGTGGTGTTGGCGATACCAGCTTTGCGCTCAAATACCATCATGCGCTCTCTGCGACGGCGGCGCTTGGCGTCGAAGCGGGTTTCAAATCGCCCACCGCCAAAACCGGATTAGGCATTGGCAACACCAATTATGTACTGAATGGCATTGTCAGCATGGAAAGCAGTGTGGCGCAAGTTGATATCAATCTCGGCGTGACGCATCTGGGTACCTATACCGGGAACCCAGGGCGGCACGAGCTTTCCTGGGCCGTCGGTGCTTCGCGCCCCGTGGTGGAAAAATGGAACCTCGCCGTGGAATTGTCCGGCGTGGATCGTCGTGACACACGCGGTACAGGCCAGTTTCTGGCTGCACTCAGTTATGAATGGCGTAAACGCACCGTGTTTGATTTCGGCGCGGCGACGGGATTGGGTAATACCGCAGCGGATTGGGGCGTGTTCGCGGGTGTGGCGATTCTGTGGGAAAAAATTAAATGAGCGGCTATCAGAGTACTTTTGTTCTGCATTTTGCAAAAATGGCATCGGCGCAGCGCGCTATCTATCACCACATCCTTTGCAGCGCTGAACGGGCAGGCCAACAATGAACCAGCCTGCCATCAGCGATAAAGAATTCTCACAATTTCAACGCATGATTTATGACATCGCCGGCATCACCTTGTCGGATGCAAAAAAATCCCTGGTGTCCGGGCGTCTGGCAAAGCGGCTTGCGGTGCGCGGCGCAGCAAGTTATGGCGAATATTTTACGTTGCTGGCGAGTGGTCAGGATCCCGGTGAAGTGCAGGTGGCCGTGGATTTGTTAACCACCAACGAAACCTATTTTTTTCGCGAGCCCAAACATTTTGATTTTTTGCGCACGAAGATCTTGCCCGAGCATTCCAGAAGCGCCGGCTTCCGCGTATGGAGCGCGGCGTCTTCCAGCGGCCAGGAGGCATACAGTATTGCGATGCTGCTGGGCGATAAACTGGGTGACAGTCCGTGGGAAATCATCGGCACCGATATCAGCACACGCGTGCTGGAACGCGCGCGCGCCGGACATTATGCCCTGGAACAAACGCAACATATTTCCCAGGATTATCTTTCTCGATTTTGTCTCAAGGGTGTTGGCGCGCAAGAAGGGACCTTTCTGATTGAACGTAGCCTGCGTTCGCGCACCCAGTTTATGCATGCCAACCTGAACCGCACGCTGCCGCAACTCGGCGAGTTCAATTTAATTTTTTTGCGCAATGTGATGATATATTTTGATGCGAAAACCAAATGTGAAGTCGTCAAACGTGTGATCGGTTTGCTCAAGCGTGGCGGTCATTTGTTTGTAGGGCATTCGGAAAGCCTGAACGGCATCAACGACACACTCAATTTGATTGCACCGGCCATTTACCGCAAACCATGAAAAAACCAGCCCATGTCATCGAAATTTTCCTGCAGCCCGGTGATTTCTATTTTGGCGATAAAGATATACGTATCCGCACTATTCTGGGTTCATGCGTTTCGATAACCGTATGGCATCCAATGCGATTGATTGGCGGTATGTGTCACTATCTGTTGCCGTTTCGCGGAAATCGGCAAATGCATCTGCCTGACGGACGTTATGCAGAAGATGCAATGCAGCTGTTTCTGCGTGAAATTCATCTTAATAAATCGCTTCCTTCCGAATATCAATTAAAAATTTTTGGGGCGGGCAATATGTTTTCACAACAATCTAAAACCGTTGCATGCAAGCCGCTCGGTACGCGGGAAGACATACAGGCATGCAAAAATATTTCCTGTAAAAATATCGCCATCGCGCGTTATCTGGCTGCTTTGCATGGATTTAAAATCGAGGCCGAAAATTTGGGAGGTGATGGCCACCGCCAGGTGATTTTTGATATTCGGAGCGGGCATGCGTGGGTGCGGCATAGCAAAATAGCTGGAGTAAATTCATAAGCGATGAAAAAAATTAAAGTTCAGATTGTCGATGACTCTGCTGTGGTGCGACAGGTATTGCAGGCTATTCTGGAACAGGACGCGGGTATTGAAGTAATCAACGCCGCCGCCGATCCCATTTTTGCCATGACGCGCATGGCGCAACATTGGCCGGATGTGATTGTGCTGGATGTGGAAATGCCGCGCATGGATGGCATTACATTTTTAAAAAAAATCATGGCGGAACATCCAACACCGGTGGTGATTTGCTCCACGCTGACCGTGAAGGGCGCGGAGACGACGATGCAGGCGCTCGCTGCGGGTGCGGTGGGTATAGTGGCCAAGCCGAAAGGCGCGGTCAAGCAGTCTTTGAATGAATCCGCAGTGGAGTTGATTCATGCTGTGAAGGCGGCCGCGTGCGCCAATGTGCGCAATCTGCGCGTGCTTTCGACACCGCTACCCCTTGCATCCAAGCTCACGGCAGATGCGATCCTGGCGCCGTCCAGTTCAGCCATGGCGCAGACCACTGAGCGGATTGTGGCGATAGGCACCTCGACTGGCGGCACCCAGGCGTTGGAACTGGTATTGACCGCATTGCCTCGGGTTTCACCGGGTATCGTGATCGTGCAACATATGCCCGAAAAATTTACCGCATCTTTTGCTGAACGCTTGAATGGCCTGAGTCAGATTGAGGTGCGTGAAGCGCGCAATAATGACCGCGTGATTCCCGGCCTGGCGTTGATCGCCCCAGGCGGCAAGCATATGCTGCTAAAGCGCAACGGCGCTTACTATCACGTGGACGTGATCGATGGTCCGCCGGTGAACCGGCATCGCCCTTCGGTCGATGTGTTATTCCGCTCGGTGGCTAAATTTGCCGGCAAAAATGCGCTAGGCATCATCATGACCGGCATGGGTGACGACGGTGCGCGCGGCTTGAAGGAGATGCGCGATGCAGGCGCGGACACCCTTGCGCAGGATGAAACGACCTGCGTAGTTTATGGTATGCCGAAGGAAGCGGTGAAGCTGGGCGCCGTGATGCGGTCGTTGCCCCTAGAGCAGATACCTCATGCGATTTTGAATTCCCATTGAATCATAGTGGGCCCCTCCGTCAAGACAATAATACATCGAGTTTAAGAGGGTAGCCTTCTTTTAGGCG
>JANOOU010000542.1:0-2723 GCA_031421475.1 Gammaproteobacteria bacterium
CTGGAATGAGCAAACAACATGCTATGGACATGTTTCAGAAAAAGGATGCCGCGCATCTTAAAGCCATGAATGAAATGCAAGAGCTTATGAAGAAACCGGAAGCGATGAAAGAATGGTTTGAGACCAAAAAGAAGGAATTTAAGACACTACCCGAGGAATAAAAAAATGGCGGTAATGCCACGAATCAGTAACACACATAAGGGCACCTCCGGAAATTCCCCCAACGCACCACCAATCCGATAAAATAGGCACACCACACAAACAACAGAACACCCCTATGCAAACCAGCTTCTTTGATTACGAAAACCGACTGGCAAAACTCAATGCGCGTGATGCTCTGGTGCGGCTCAATGAACTGATTGATTGGGAAATATTCCGCAACACGCTGGAGCAATCACGCAATACAACGCCACGTAAAAGCCTGGCAGGCCGCCAACCCTTCGATACGGTGTTGATGTTCAAAGGGCTGGTGCTGCAACATCTCTACGGGTTCTCTGACGAAGAACTGGAATACCAAATACGCGATCGATTTACCTTCATGCGTTTTATGAGCCTGACACCGGAAGCGCGTATTCCCGATGCCAACACGTTTTGGGATTTTCGTGAAGCGTTAATCAAAGCGGACGTCATCAAAACATTATTTAACGATTTTGAACGTCATTTAGTGGCACAAGGCGTTATTGCACAAAAAGGTCAGATCATTGATGCCAGTTTTGTTGACGCGCCCCGTCAGCGCAACAGTCGCGACGAAAATGCGCAGATCAAGGCAGGCGAAGTACCGGAAAGTTTCCAGAAAAACCCGGCAAAAAAGCGCCAAAAGGATCTGGATGCACGCTGGACCAAAAAGAACAACGAGTCCCACTATGGATACAAAAACCATGTGAGTATTGACAACCGGCATAAAATCATTCGTGATTACGACGTCACGGCTGCCAGCGTACATGACTCACAAGTGTGCAGCGATATTCTCGCCAACAACACCGATGTAGATGTGTGGGCAGACAGTGCCTATAGCAGTGCTGCACAAGAAGCTGCCTTGGCAGAGCTGAATTGCATCAGCCACATTCATGAAAAAGGTTACCGCAATCGCCCGCTGAGCGATGCGCAAAAAGCCAGCAACAAGAAAAAATCAAAAATCCGCGCGCGCGTTGAGCATGTTTTTGGTGCGATGACAAATGAGATGGGCGGCATGATCGTTCGCGTCATCGGCCTGATGCGCGCAACGGCCAAGGTAGGGATGATGAACCTGGTTTATAACTTGAAGCGATTTGAGACGTTACACAGGATAGGTGCGCTTCAAAATTGAGTAACACGGCGAATAAGCCAGTTTAGAGGTACATTAGGCTCTGAAATAGCGATTTATTTGATAGTTATGCGTTATTTTTTGTGACGCCAAAAAAAATTAACCACTGCCTGGAAATTGGGGCGAGGGTTTCGATTTCCGGAGGTGCCCTTAAGCCACAACAACCATGCCGGCGCGGAGTTTGTGAAGAATTTGGAAAGCCGTCTCGTAACGGGAAATGTCCAGTTGCCGTTGAAACTGTACGGCAGACACGCCGGGCGCTTGGCTGGTCGCCAAATAGGCACCCCAAAACCAGATGTTCAGCGGCATATGCGAACGTTCCATAACTGTCCCCACCGTCAATCCTGTGTTACGCTGGCACTTGCGGCAACGAAGGACGCTCGGACGACTTGGAAATCGAAGGGGATCGCCCACCGTCGCACAATACGGACAGACGAATCCCTTGCTCCAACGGAGTTTCTGCAAGTAAAGCACGCAGGCCTCGTTGTCCGGGAAAAGCCGCTGAAACTCTGGAAGGGAGTGCGGGAACTGAAGGTCGTCGCGCTGATGAATGTCCATGGATCAGGCATCATACCCTCGTTTTTTGAGGGTAACAACCGGATAGGCATGGATTAAACCTCACACCCCCTTGATGTCGGCTTCGCCGATGGAAGGTTACGAGTTCATGAATGCGCTGGATGCGGTACCGATGGGTACCGGCGTCATCCCTGCAGCACACAGGAAAAGAGCATGAAAACGAGCGATCACGATACCGTGGTGAATGCCCCGAATACTAAACGGAACACCCCGCGCACTCTTAAAAAGAGCGGGCGTGCCGCGCAGTCGAGCAACGGTGGCTCCGGCGCTGAGGATTATGTAGAAGGCCGTTCGCGCATGTTGCTTGGGGCGATGGTGTCGTTTCGTGACGGGGATTTCTCAGTGCGCTTGCCGACCGATTGGGCCGGGACCGATGCCCGCCTTGCCGAGGCTTTTAATCAGACCATCGCGCAGCAGCAGCATATCGCCGAGGAAGTCATCCGGCTGAGTGTCACGGTGGGTAAGGAAGGGCGATTGAAGCAGCGCATGTCGCTGCCGGGGGCCATCGGCGGGTGGGCGGTGGAAGCAGACTCCATTAACACCTTGATCGACGATCTGGTGCGGCCGATGACGGAAATCGCGCGCACCATCGGCGCGGTCGCCAAGGGTGACCTCGGCCAGTCGATGGAACTGGAAGTGGACGGGCGCACCTTGCAGGGTGAATTCCTGCGTTCCGCGAAGCTCGTGAATACCATGATCGAGCAGCTCGCGGTGTTTACCTCGGAAGTGACGCGCGTTGCGCGCGATGTGGGTACGGAAGGGAAACTCGGCGGGCAGGCGCAGGTGATACGCGTGTCAGGGGTGTGGAAAGAGCTCACCGATTCGGTCAACCAGATGGCCGGTA
>JANOOU010000543.1:0-2448 GCA_031421475.1 Gammaproteobacteria bacterium
CAGATGAATCACGCAGCGGTGCTCGGATCAGGTTCAATGCCATTAAGTTCCGCATGGCCGACACCATAGGCGCTGTGCGTACACAACAACTTGGGTGCGCATGGCGCAGCCTACGGTAAGCATGTACTGCCTTAACTTAATGGCGCAGTGGTCAGGCTTGAAAAAATGAAAAAAATATTGTTCGCATTCCGGGAATATTTATCCTGCATATAACGTCTTTCACCTAGCAGGCGATTTCAGACAAAAAAATTGCTGAACTCAAATGTATTAAACAATTATCCCAATCTAAAAAGGCTATTTATGACTTTTAAACTCAATGCTCTGGCAGGCGCACTATTATCCAGCGCCTGGCTGCTCGCTGCTCCGCCGGTGCAGGCAGATGCAAATGAAATCACTATCATTCATACGGGTGATTTTCACGGCCACCTGATTCCGCGCGCGAATCTGCGCAGTGATTCCGTGGGCCGTAGCGAAGGCGGGCTCGCCCGCGTGGCAACTGTCATCAAAAAAATTCGTTCCGAAGAAAAAAATGTACTGTATGTGCATACCGGCGACACTATTCAGGGTAGCGCAGAAGTGCTTTTTACCAGCGGCCAGGCCATCGTCGATATTCTGAACATGCCGGAGTTCGGTATTGATGCCTTCGCACCGGGTAATTGGGAATTTGTGTACGGCACCAACCGTTTTGTTGAACTCTTTGGCGGTACGGCTCCACTCGCGCCCTGGGGTGCCGTTGCAGCCAACGTGTTCTACACCTCAGGTGATAGCAACTGTAAAAACCGCAGCGGCACACGTCCGCTGGCACCTTATAAAATCAAGACCATCGGCAAAGTAAAAGTCGGTATTCTCGGCCTCACCACCGACCGCGGCCCGCAAGTTGTGGGCACAGCTGTGACAACGGGGCTGTGTTTCCTGCGCAATGGCGATGACGTCTTTGTCACTGATCCAGTCACGGGTGTAACCACCCAGACAGCGGGGGGTGTTGACTCCGAAGTGGCATTCCAGATTAATCAGCTGCGCAATGTGGAAGGGGTGGCTCTGGTAGTGATGGCATCCGAAATGGGTCTGGCCAACAACATTCGCCTGGCACAAAAGATCGATGGCATTGACGTGATTCTGTCAGCCGACATGCACGAGGAAACCAGTAAAGCCGTGGTTGCCGTGAATACAACCACCGGTCGCAAAACTATCGTCGTGGAAGAAGGCCAGGACGGCACCATGATGGGCAAGCTCGAAATTGAATTGTCCAATGGCAAGATGACAAAGTGGGACTGGAAGCCGATCCGTGTCGATTCGTCCATTGCCGATAACAAAAACGTCGCCGCCAAAATCAAACAAATCCGCGCCGGGTTTACCGGTAATAACTATGCGGACAAGGTGAATCCGTTTAATGGCAGTTATCTGAAACGCCCGATCGACGCCGTGGTGGGCTCTACCGCCGTGCCGTTGCACCGTTCAAACTTCTCGGATGAAAACATGCCGGCGATTATCGAAGGCTCGTCGCACGATTTTCTCACCGATGCCTTCAAAGCCATGACCGGTGCGCAGATTGCTGCGATTCGTGGTTTCCGCTATGGCACGCACGTGCCGGTTGGCTCGATCAAGTATGAAGACCTGTTCCACTTCCTGCCGATCGGCCCGCAAATTGCGATGGGTAATCTGAAAGGACAGGCGATCAAAAACCAGATCGAGAACGCCGCCAATGGCTCACTCAATCCGAATATTATCGACTGGTCGGGTGGCTGGTTATTTAACTTCAGTGGCCTGACGATGGACTTCGATCCCTACCCGCTGCTCACCACCAACGCACCCTATCCGCTCGACGTAGGCCGTGCGTTTAACATCAAGGTAAACAATGCGGATCTGGTGCTGGCTAACAACTACAGCTATGCCTCGTACTGGTACAGCGGTAATCCGTGCAACATCAACACCATTGCCGTACCGGGTTGCGTGGTGGATCCCGTAACGGGCGCGCCCAGCAACATCACGATTCTCAAAGATGTGGACGGCAGCCCGCTCGATGCAACCGAAGTGGTTGTGAACTATTTGCAAAGCCTCGGTGGCCCCGCCAAACCGGTGCTAAAACGCATCACCCTCAAGGACAAAACCACACGTTTGCCCACTACATTACCGGCGGCGAAGTTCGGCAATAAGGAAATGCAGCCTTTAGTCGGTGCCCAACCCTGATTTAAAATAAATTATCGGTAAAAACCGAAACAAAATAGTAGCGTAACCATTACGCCCCGGCAGGAATTATGCCGGGGCGTTTTTTTTATTTTACAACACGGATTTTGAACGCCGCATCACACTCAGGCGAGCGTGGCCGATTTCGTTTTTCCATCCGGCTTTATGTCATGCGGTGTCGGCATGGCCGCATCCGTCACCGTGTGCGTACTAATTAACCTGGCAAGATATGCTGACAATAATCCACCGCTTGCATCACCTCCC
>JANOOU010000544.1:0-1655 GCA_031421475.1 Gammaproteobacteria bacterium
GCGATAATTGCAGACACGTCAACAGGTAGCGACGCTGCCAAACCGGAGCGTGCAAAGGGAACAACGGCAATCGGTCTGGCACCATCCGCACCCTGGGTGATTTCTACGCGTAACTCAGCGTATGCCGTTGTTACAACCAGAAGCAGTGGTATTAAACGAATAAAAAATATTTTCATGGTCAGTATTTTCATGTTTTTGGTTTAAATATAAATCGTATTGATTTGTCGAATACATCGGGCTCACGAGGAACCGGTAAAGGCGATGATTTATTCACCGCCTGCTCAACCGAACTGCTAAATGCTGTACTACCCGTACAGTTTAACATTTGCACCGACAAGATATCACCCATGGCATTTTGTTGAACCCTGACTTCACATTGCCAATCAGCTGACATTTGCGCAGGCTGCAACCAACGACGCGAAATATGCTGCTGAATTTGCAATAAATATTGGTCACGAAGATTTTGCAGCCGCGAGTTATTGGCGGCTCGTTTTTGTTCTTCTTCTGCCATTCTGCGCTGTAAATCTGCCTCCTCATGCTTGCGCCTTATCTCATCCTCTGCTGCCTCTTTGCGTTTCTTTTCAGCATCTTCTTCAGCTTTACGTTTCTCGGAGATTTCAGTCAAACGCTTTTGCTCAGTAATTTTTTGTTTTTCCAGCTTCTCCAACTCTTGCTGCTTTTCTTTACGTTCCTTATCCATTATTTGCTGACGCAATAGATCAGCATGTTCAGCTTCTTTTTGTTTGCGCTGCAATTCGTCTATACGTTTTTCTTCATTTTCCCGTCGCTCTCTGGCACTTTCCATTTCATTTTGCAATTGTTGTTTACGCGTATCTTCTTCTTGCTTTTTATGCTGATCGGCACGTTTTAATTTTTCAGCCTCGGCCTTAACCGCACCCGCATCCACTACCACTGCTTCCATGGTTTTAACGGGCGTATGTTTGGGTGTTGCTGGCGAATTGTTATGCGATAAGCTCAAACCCAATATTGCCAGCAAAATCAAATGCACTGCAATCGATAAAACGATCGCTACTGGATGCCGTTTTAACAATTGCCATAATGCCGAGTCATTCATTTTTGTGGTTGATCCGTCATCAAACCTACTTTTTCAATGCCCGCCTGTTGTAATAACACCATAACATCTACAACACGACCATAATCTACAGCACGATCTCCGCGCACCAAAACCGGCACCCGGGGCTTTAATGAACGCACAGCGGCGACACGGTTCACCAGCTTTTTGGCATCAATCGGCTTGGTAGGCTCATCACCTATATCCAGAAAAAAACGCCCTTTTTTATCTACCGTTACCACCACCGGTTCATCCATATCAGGCGGCAAAGGATTGGCAGCGGCTTGTGGCAAAGTCACTTCCACACCTTGCTGAATCAAGGGCGCAGTGATCATAAAAATAATCAACAGCATCAATACCACATCGATAACTGGAACGATGTTGATCTGCGACATCGGCTTACGCTTGGACTTCGACATCAGGCACTGGCCGCTGCGGTTTCAGTCTGAGCCGCAGACATTTTTTTCTGTGCCTGACGTTGCAAAACGGTGGTAAATTCTTCAGCAAAATTTTCGTAACGTCCAACCAGTCGGTCCACAATTTCGGCGTAGCGGTTATAGGCAATACCGGCAGGTATGGCGGC
>JANOOU010000545.1:0-2518 GCA_031421475.1 Gammaproteobacteria bacterium
ACCGATGCCGAACAATTTGAAAACATTATTATTCGCGCGAATGCAGATGGTTCCCGCGTACACCTTAAAGATGTGGCCGATGTGCAACTCGGCTCCAAGGATTATGAATTCGTGGGCCGGGTTAACGGCGAGAATGCCGTGCTGGTCGGTGTGTTTTTGCAACCGGGCGCCAATGCACTGGCCGTAGCCGATGTGGTGAATGAACTGATGGCCGAACTCACCAATCGCTTTCCCGCCGGCATGCAGCAGGTGGTGGTATTCGATACCACGCGTTTTGTGAAAGTTTCGATACGCGAAGTCATTAAAACTCTCGCCGAAGCCATGCTGCTGGTATTTGCCGTGGTATTTTTATTTTTACAAAACTGGCGCGCCACACTCATTCCCTGCATTGCAGTACCGGTGTCACTCATTGGCACCTTCGCGGGTTTACATTTGCTCGGCTATTCCATTAACACACTCACATTATTTGGCATGGTGCTGGCCATAGGCATAGTGGTGGATGACGCCATTGTGGTACTGGAAAACATCGAACGCATTATGCATGAGCAACATAAACCCGTTTATGACGCCGCGATACAAGCCATGCAGGAAGTCACCGGCCCGGTGATTGCCATTGTGCTGGTATTAACCGCCGTGTTTGTACCGATTGCATTTCTCGGCGGACTCTCCGGTGAATTGTATCGGCAATTTGCTATTACTATTTCGATTGCAGTGGTGATTTCCGGCGTGGTGGCATTAACCTTAACACCGGCTTTATGCGTGTTAATTCTGAAACACGAACACAAACACACAGCACAAATATTCCAGCGTTTTAACGTCTGGTTTGCACGCGTCACGCTGCGTTATAGCCATGGTGTGGCATGGATGTTAAAACGTTCGGCGTTGGGCCTGCTGTTATTCGCTGGCATGGTGATCATTACCGCCGGTATGTGGAGCAATACACCCGGCTCACTGGTGCCCGATGAAGATCAAGGTTACTTCATTGTATCCACTCTGCTGCCCGACGGCGCCACACTGGAACGCACCGATGCGGTGGTAAAAGAAGTCGTCGATGTCATCCGCTCCAATCCGGCCAATGCCTATGCCATTGCGTTCACCGGTTTTGATTTTTTGGGCGGCGGTTATAAAAACAGCGCGGCCACTATTTTTGTGACACAAAATCACTGGGATGATCGGGTGATGAATACACAGGAATTAGTGGGCGAAATCTACATGAAAACCGGGCACATCACCGAGGCGCTGGTGCTGGCCTTTAACCCGCCACCGATATTCGGGCTGGGCAATGCTGGTGGCTTTGAGCTGAATATACAAATCAAAGGCGAAGGCGGTGCACAACGTTTGCAAGACATTACCCAGCAATTTATTGGCAAGGCCAATGCCGATCCTTTATTAATGAACGTCGCCACATTCTGGCGCGCCAATACACCGCAGTTATATGTGGATCTGGATCGTGAAAAAGCCAAGGTATTGGGTATTTCCATTAACGATGCGTTTGCAACCTTGTCGGCCACACTCGGCAGTTATTATGTGAACGACTTTAATAAATATGGACGCAGCTGGCAGGTGATTATGTCGGCACATCCCGATTACAAAAAACGCCCCGACGACATAGGCAATATTTATGTACGTTCGGCACAAGGTCGCATGGTGCCATTATCCGCCATCGCAACCGTGCACTACACCGCCGGGCCAGACACACAAAATCGCTTCAATAATTTACCCAGCGTCATGATTTTTGGCAGCGGCAAACCGGGTGTGTCATCCGGCCAGGCCATAGAACGTGTTGAACAATTACTCGCCGAAACCTTGCCGAATGATTTTAGTTACGACTGGAGTGGTGCCTCATATCAAGAGAAAAAATCCTCCGGCGCCAGTGGCATTGCTTTAGGTTTGGCAGCCGTAATGGTGTTTTTAATTCTGGCGGCACAATACGAAAGATGGTCATTGCCGCTCTCGGTATTATTGGCACTGCCCTTCGGCACGTTTGGCGCACTGGTGGCGGTGAGTATTCGTGGCATGACCAACGATGTGTATTTTCAGATTGGACTGGTAACGCTACTCGGGTTAGCCGCAAAAAATGCAATTTTAATTGTGGAATTCGCCGTGCATAAACAACAGCAAGGCATGAGCACCGTGGATGCCGCCCTGGAAGCAGCGCGATTACGCTTCCGGCCCATATTAATGACATCGATGGCGTTCATACTCGGCGTCAGCCCACTGGCATTTTCAACCGGCGCCGGTGCTGGCGCACGGCATTCCGTTGGCACCGGCGTCATGGGCGGCATGCTCGCCGCCACATTTCTGGCGATCTTTTTTGTGCCGTTGTTTTTTAAATTGATTACGGATTTTAAGATGACATCGCGACGCAAGTAAAAAAACAGAATGGTTTATTGTTTGTTTCGAGCTGTACGCGCGGGGCCCGTCAACTGAAGTTTCTCTATTCTATGAGTTTCAGTCGCGAGTTGTTTTTGGATACATTTTCGACTAATGTGGCAGTGGTTTCGGGTACTGACCCGAA
>JANOOU010000546.1:0-4664 GCA_031421475.1 Gammaproteobacteria bacterium
AAAATACTGCACTACAGGAAAATTTCACATAAATAATATGCCTGAAATTATCAAGCCCAATACATGGTTTGAGGTATTTTCTGACTATAGCCACCCGGTTAGACGCCTAAAATTGTCAATAATATTAAATGAACAGGCTAAATTGATATTCGTCGATTGTATGGGTAATAAGGTTTTAGAAAAAAATCTTAAGAAATTTGTGACAGAACTTAAAAACGATCAGTCACGCATTATTAATGATCATTCAATATTTGAATATGCCCTGAGCATGGTTATTATTTCCATAGCGACCCGAGAGCAGTAATCGAAAAAACGCTGAATCAGCCAGATGAAGCTGGGCCGACATTGCAAAGACCCACATGCCGCTGCTGTTAATCGCAAAATAAGCCATACCGCCGTCCTTCAAAACAAAGTCAGTGCCAATTGAATGCCCTCTGCGTGTTGCTGGAGGCCTGCATGTTGTTTCTGCTCATGCTCTTCAGTTTAATGATTCCGGTCATACGCTATTACATGCAGGGCAGCTTGAACCCGAATAGTTTCAGCCAACACCTTGGGCCACATGTGTCCATTCGTTTGCATCAGCCATTGGCCATCATGACTTACTAAAAACAGTAACTATACTATCAAAAGTACTATACCTATATTTAACAGCCTGACAGGCCTCTTGTAATACAACTTACACGTAAAAACGAATAGCCCTGTGAAACTAGAACTAAAAAACTATCCCTACATCAATCTATCCATAGGTTTCGCCATCGTACTGCTGCTGATGTTGGCTATGAGTTTCGTAGGGCTGACACGCATGGCCAACCTCAATTGGCACATGCAAGAGATCGTCAAGGACCGGAATGTGAAAACCGAATTCGCCCAGGTGATGAAAAACTCACTGCGCGACCGTGCTCTCCATATGCATTCAATCAGTGTATTAACCGATGCATTCGATCTGGATGCCGAGTTCAGTGACTTCCAGGAAGAGGGTGCGCGCTATGTCAACGCACGCCACAGCCTGGAAAAGATGCGATTGAGTGAAGCTGAAAAAACAATACTCACCCGCATACAAGCCCTTACCCAGACAACCCAACCGCTGGTTAACACAGCGATCACTACCGCCATGGAGGGGGATCGGCTTAAGGCACAATCCCTGATCCGCGAACAGGCGATACCCGCACAAAAAATCATTGGGGCAGAAATCGACAAGCTGATCAGGCTGGAATATGCAGAAACTGAGTTGGCATGGTCCCATGCAGAGGAATCCTACCGCACTGCACGTCTGTTAATCTTCAGCCTGGGTACAGCCGCCACCCTGCTCGGTTTGCTAATCGCCTTTCTGGTGACACGCAATGCCCAACAACAAGCCAGTTCACTCCATCACCAGGCCATGTTCGACCGGTTGACCAACCTGCCCAACCGCGCCTTGTTTGCGGATCGTTTAAATCAGGCCATACGCACCAGCCAGCGGGACAAACAAACATTTGCCATCATCGCCATGGATCTGGACCGCTTTAAAGAAATCAACGACGCCATGGGCCACCATACAGGTGACCAGCTGTTACAACATATCGCAGAACAATCCCGTGGCTGTTTACGCTCTTCGGATACCTTCGCGCGCATGGGGGGTGACGAATTCACCTTGCTGCTGCCCAATATAAGCAGCCTGGAAGGCGCCTTAATCTCATCGAAAAGGATTCTTGGCGTGATCAATCAACCCGTACAACTAGCCGGGCACCGTATAGAAATCAGCGCCAGCCTCGGCATCGCCTTGTACCCGGAACACGGTGACAACGCCGAAACCCTACTGCGCAATGCCGACGCCGCCATGTACGAGGCCAAGCGTGCGCAGGTTGGCCACATGGTTTATAGCGCCGATCTCGACCAGCATGCAGAAGACCGGATACAGCTGCAGAGTGACTTACGCCGGGCCATAGAACTCGACGAGCTGGTGTTGCATTATCAGCCAAAAATTGACTTCACCAATGGGCATATCAGCGGCGTGGAAGCCCTGGTTCGCTGGCAACATCCATCCCGTGGACTGTTATTTCCAGATGCCTTTATTACACTGGCAGAAGACACAGGCTTGATCAAAGGCCTGACCATGGCCGTGTTAGTCAAAGCGCTGAAACAGTGCGAGGCCTGGCACAAATCCGGACTCAATCTGACGATTGCCGTGAACATTTCCAGCCTGAGTATTCAGGATCCAAAATTTCCGCAACAGATTGCAGAGTTGCTGAAGAGCGTCGACATTCCAGTATCGCTGCTGGAACTGGAGATCACCGAAACCGCCGTAATGAGAGGCACAGCACATGCTGTACAGTGCATAAAACAGCTACATGCCCTGGGATTGCAAATCGCCATCGATGACTTCGGCACTGGTTACTCCTCCATGAGTCGATTAAAGGAATTGCTGGTGGCTCAAATTAAAATCGACAAGTCTTTTGTGAAAGACATGGCCATCAATCACAACGATGCGGTGATCGTGCGCTCAACCATTGATCTGGGGCACAGCCTCGGCATGAAAGTCATTGCCGAAGGTGTTGAGGATCAAGCTGTTTGGGACAAACTTAAATTCCTGGGCTGTGATTCCGCCCAGGGTTATTACATGAGTCGCCCCGTACCGGCCGAGAAGCTTAACGTGTGGTTGAAAGAATCACCCTGGGGATATCCTCAACCCTAATACCTTCAAAAATAAAAAATGGGCTCATCCAAAAGCGGCACTCTATTAACCAGCCATAAAAAATCAGCGTATCATCGCCCCTCCATGCATATATTCCAGATTCGGTACTCATCGCTAAAAACACCCGATCCTAATAATATGTATTAATAATATGCATTAATAATTTATCTTAATAAAATATAGGAACCTGACGAAGCGACTATTTCATAGCCTTACATATTTTAATCCCGACATTACTTTACAGAGAAAACCACCAATGAAAACCGCAACAAAAGCTGCCCTTATCTCCGCACTTGTAATCCCTGGCGCTGGACATATTTATTTAAAAAAATATACTCCCGGCTTTATTTTGATCGGCACATCAGCCATTGCCTTGTACTATTTAGTAACCAAAGCAACGGAACAGGCTTTACAAATAGTAGGACAAATGCAAAACGGTACTGCACCCCTTGATATCGCTACGATTAGCGAACTGGCTTCCCGACAACCCATTGGCACCGACCCGTTTTTACTCAACGCTGCAACAGCCATCCTATTCATTTGCTGGATATTCGGCATTATTGATTCGTATCGAGTGGGCGCAATACAAGACAAACCTCAATAAAAATAAAATTTTTTAAATTTTAGTTTCAATAAAAACAGACGGCCATCATGCGCAAAAAATTACTCATAATTTTATCTATATTAATATTGGCGGCCTGCGTAGTCGAACCTATTGTCAAGCGCGCGTCACCTGACATTCACCAACAGCAAACCGATAAAATTCATACCGCAGTGAAACCGCTGCTGCAACAGGGAGACTGGATCGTCACCCGTGGGTATCACGCCACCGATACGCTGGTGGTGAATGCGACCGGCATGCCTATAAGTCATGTCGGTGTATATGACAGCGAAAACAACACCGTTATAGAGGCCGAAGGCAAAGGCATACACACAACGAGCCTGATAGATTTTATTGATAAATCTCACCGGATACTTATTATCAGGCCAAGATGGTCTACACCTGAGCGTAGCGAGATCGCCGTGGCTAAAGCACGAGCACTCGTGGGTCAGGATTATGATTTTCTAGGTACGATCGGGATAAATAGTTCCAACCGTTTTTATTGTAGCGAGTTAGCAGTCGATATTTATAAAGACTGGCGAGATCCATCCGAAAAAATTCCCGCTGTGATAAAACCTGGCGAGCTTTATTTATGGGGCTCGATGATATACGACTCTAAACCCAGAAACGAATGTTGCGATCCACACAGAATTACCCGGTAGTATTCGTTAAGTAGCCTCTGATCAAGTTTGGGCGAACCGGTTTATAAGACAAATTTTCTCAGTGCCAAAAATCATAATGATTAAACAAAATAGATCACAACCCGCTCTTGAATCCATAACACATACAATCATGACAAAGGTTTATACTCCATGAAAAACGTCACCATTTTTGTAGACGTGCAAAATATTTATTACACAACAAAACAATCACACCATTGTCATTTTAACTACAACGCTTTTTGGCAAACTGCCACAGCAAACCGAAACGTTGTGAAAGCCATTGCCTATGCCATTGATAAAGGCGATGAAAAACAAATAAAATTTCAAAACATACTCAAAACTATAGGATTCGAAATCAAGCTAAAGCCGTATATACAAAGAAGTGATGGCTCAGCCAAGGGTGATTGGGATGTAGGCATTACCATCGACGTCCTCGATTATGCACAGCAATCCGATATAATAGTGCTGGTATCGGGTGATGGAGATTTTGATTTGTTAGTGAACAAAGTACGCAAGGACTACGATGTTAACGTTGAGGTTTATGGTGTGGAGAAACTAACAGCTGTGTCTTTGATTAATGCCGCTTCAAAATTTGTACCGATTGAAGGCGAGCTTTTATTAAAGACTATTGTTTCCTGAAATATCCTCTAAGGTACCCCTAATTAAGTCAAAACATTAGAACGCAGGGTGGATAAGCGTAGCGCATCCGCCGATAACTCTGGGATGCGCT
>JANOOU010000547.1:0-2199 GCA_031421475.1 Gammaproteobacteria bacterium
GCTATTAATCTTTCAATCAAGGCGCGTGATGTTGAAGAAGAAGCGCAAACCTTAAAAGACTATAGCAAGACGTCTAATGCAACCGGTACTTCTCTCGGCGATCTGCTGAAAGAGAAAATGGATGCTAATAAAGGTTAATTACATTGGATTACTGCGGGTGGATTACTGCGGGTGGATTACCGCAGTGGATTACCGCAGGTCATGGACGACCTACCTTTAAATAGTGCAGTAATGCATATGACATGTAATATTTTAAACAGGGGTTCGACATGCCTGGCGATATAACAAAATCGATGATGAAATCGGAATTGATTGAGTTGATGGCGCGTAAGCAAAATCATCTGGCATACAAAGACATTGAACTGGCTGTTAAAAGCATGCTGGATCAAATGAGTGATGCCCTGGCTGTGGGCGAGCGTATTGAAATACGTGGCTTTGGCAGCTTTAGTCTGCACTTTCGGCCACCCCGTGCAGGACGTAATCCTAAAACCGGCGACTCGGTTGCATTACCGGGTAAATATGTGCCGCATTTCAAACCGGGCAAGGAGTTGAGAGAGCGGGTCAATGAGTCGTTACAATCGCCCAAATAATTGTTAATCCATCTTGCCATGCGGGCCGGTTTAACGGAATACACAAATGATCCGGTTGCAAATTCAGCATGACATGTTCGCGTTTAATAGATATTCCATTCTCAATTTATTTTGTCGCACTCAGATGATGCAGGGTGTGCAACAATGAATTTATCCTACCTGAATAATTTTATGCTTTGGCAATGGGCTCTGTTGCTGGTGGGGCTATGGCTATTTGTGGTGTGGTTATCATCACGCTACAAATCACGTTACAGAAATCGTCATTTGCGATTCTCGCATGATTATTTTCAGGGCCTGAATTACCTGTTGAATGATGAGCAGGACAAGGCGCTGGAGATTTTTTTACAGCTGGTTGAAGCCGATTGGAAAACCATCGATACCGGTTTGGCACTGGGTAATATATTTCGCCGCAAGGGTGAAATTGATAAAGCCATAAAGTTACATCACGATTTATTATCACGTCCTTCTTTACCACCTGAATATAAAGCAAAAATATTGCTGGAATTAGGTCGTGACTATCATCTTGCCGGATGGCTGGACCGGGCAGAAGGTCTATTTAACGATATTTCAGCGGATGAAGAGTATGCCTGCGATGCCCTGAAATATTTGATGGATATTTATCAAAAAGAACAGGAGTGGCACGCCGCCATAGAAGCTGGCTGGAAATATCAGAAGTTGTGTAAAAAAGATGTGCGCCCGGTGATTGCACAATTTCATTGTGCGCTGAGCGAGCGCATGCTAATTAAAAATAATATGCAGGAGGCGGAATCGCTGGCGGTCGAAGCCTTAAAAGTAGATGCCGGTTGTGTGCGTGCCTCCATATTATTAGGTGAAATAGCGATACACGCCGGGCAATATAAAAAAGCCATTGAGTTTTTACAGCAGATTGAGCGGCAAAATAATATTTATATACCGTTGGTTATTATCAAACTTGCCGATTGTTACCGGCAGGAATCTGATTTAAAGACCCTGATTACGTATTTAAGAAAGGTTGAAGGCCAATCCGATAAACTGGATCTGGCTTCAGCCCTGGCAAAGCTGATTCACGAAGTGTATGGCAAACCCGCCGCTGTGGAGTATTTGTCAGCGAGAATGCTGGTAAATCCTACACTCGATGGCATGAATACCTTGCTGGAATTAAAGCACCATGAAGACGATACGGCGCAAAGTTATATGCCACAAATCATTAAAAACCTTTTGAAAAAACAACCCACCTATCAATGCCACAAATGCGGCTATGCAGCGAATACGCATTATTGGTTATGCCCGGGCTGTCAAACCTGGAGTGGCATGCGGCCTCGGGTGATTAATAATAAAACCGGCTTAATGTATGAATGACCCGAAGATTATTGTGGCACTGGATTATCCGCACGAACAGCAGGCACTGGCGCTGGTGATGCAACTTGATCCGGCATTATGTCGGTTAAAAGTTGGCAAAGAAATGTTCACGCATTTGGGCCCGGCTTTTATTGATAAATTGCATAGGCATGGGTTTCAGGTTTTTCTAGATCTTAAGTATCATGACATTCCCAATACAGTTGCTGCGGCCTGTAGTGCGGCGGCTGATTTAGGTGTATGGATGATTAATGTGCATGCCCTGGGTGGGCGC
>JANOOU010000548.1:0-1855 GCA_031421475.1 Gammaproteobacteria bacterium
CCGACAAAAATATTCGGGAATGACGCTGGATTTGTTGTGTTGATACGGGTTAAGACGTTTCCCAACTACCAATCCCGCTTTATCAAAAAATTTTCATAAAGTTTGGCCTCCGGCGTCCCCGCTTCCGGCTGCCAGTCATAACGCCATTTAACCAATGGCGGCATGGACATGAGTATGGATTCGGTGAGGCCGCCGGATTGCAAACCAAATAAAGTCCCTCGATCGTATACCAGATTAAATTCGACATAACGGCCGCGACGGTATAACTGAAAATCGCGTTCACGTTCGCCGTAGCTCATGTTTTTTCTTTTTTGTACGATCGGCAGATAGGCTTTTAAATAGTGATCACCAACGCTTTGCATAAAGGCAAAACTTTTTTCAAAACCCCATTCATTTAAATCATCGAAAAATAAACCGCCTATGCCGCGTGGCTCGTCGCGGTGTTTTAAATAAAAATATTCATCGCACCATTTTTTATATTTGGCATGAACATCATCGCCAAAGGTGGCGCATGCGTGTTTCGCCTGTTGATGCCAGTGAATGACATCTTCTTCAAATGCGTAATAGGGTGTTAAATCAAAACCGCCCCCAAACCACCACACTGGTTTTTCGCCGGGTTTTTCGGCGATGAAAAAGCGTACATTGGCGTGCGATGTAGGCACGTAAGGATTATGCGGGTGCATCACCAGTGATACGCCCATGGCCTGAAAAGTGCGGCCTGCAAGTTCAGGGCGTTGTGCGGTGGCGGATGTGGGCAAACCGGCGCCGAATACATGTGAGAAATTGATGCCGGCACTTTCGAAAACCTGGCCGTGCGGCAATATACAACTGCGGCCACCACCGCCCTGCTCGCGTGCCCATTCATCAACGATAAATTTTGATGCACCGTCTTCCTGCTCCAGTGCGGCACATATGTTTTGCTGCAGGCCGAGTAGATACTCTTTGATTTTAATTAAATCCGGTTGGCTCATATCTAGCTCTCGAGTGGTAGGGCGAATCAGTGCAATGCATCCGCCAATTGTTCAACATAGGGTGCGGTATCATAACGGTGAATGCGCTGCGCCCAGCATTGGCTCTGGCACCCTACCCGCTTTTCAGTTATTGCCTAGCGGCGCAACAAGCTTGTCGAAATCTTTGGGCGACACATATTGTAAAACATCTTTTTCGTTTTCATTTAAGGCTATATCTAATCCCTTGTCGGGATACAGCCAGTGCTCGGCGTGATTCACAGAGTCCATTATTTTCTGCGCGGGTTCACCAAAACGTTTTTGTAACATACTCGTTTCAAGATTAAGTGACGGTATATAGGTAATCGCCGTAACCGCCATGCTATTGAGGCGCGTTATATCGTCGCTGTGCAATTGTACCTTGCGTGTGCCACTGCCCAACGTGCTGATGCGCAAACCGCGATCATACATCGCATCCCGTTCCGTTTTATTGACATTGAGCGACAATACAATTTTTGCCTTTACGCCACCCAGCCATAGCGAATTAAAATAGGCTTCGATGACGGTGTCGCCATGCGGCGGTACAAACAAGGAAATTTCGGGCTCGGTGTTATAGCGTTGAATAAATTCACCCAGCGTTGTTATACCCAAATGTGTGTTAAACACTTTAATCGAGCCATTCGTTGTTGTTTCAATAACCCAGGGATAATCAGTAACCGGCGCCGCTTTATCTGTCGTTAACCATGCCGCTAAAAATCCCAGCGCCAGAATTAACAGCGTTGCCAGCAACACCTGTACAAATGTATGTTTCATTTAATGTGTTTGTACAGGTGTAGATTCGGGTGCGCCCTGTGGAAAACGTTCCAGTATCCAGTCTGGCAATATGCCTTGTTTGGCGTTATGCAGGG
>JANOOU010000549.1:0-3776 GCA_031421475.1 Gammaproteobacteria bacterium
CGTCCTATAGATGTCAATCCTGAATTTCGAAATCCATATACTGTTTTACAGTGTACTTAGCCTGTGAAACAACATTACATTGGCCGCTCCAATATACTACCCAGGGTTTGATGGCTTATTAACAGCTTGTTGAAAGCCGTAGCAAGCGCAGTCGTTTTTCAACAAGCTGTTAAGGCGCCCACAGGGCATGTCGCTAATGTTTACATGAGGGTGTGTTGGCCGCGGTACGCCCAGGCAAGCGATGTCACATGAATGCCATGCGTAAGTAGCAGTACCTGAATTTACCCTAAGGAAGCTCTGATTAAGTCAAAAAAATATGAATGTAGGGTGAACGTCCGGCCAACCACACCTACACTTTAAATCAAGCTCGTGTTAACGCTACATTCCACGGCAGCAGATAATCCATATCCATTGGTTTTTTTGCTAACTCTTCCAGCAAGTAGTTCAGATAATCAAACGGTATCAAGCCATTGGCTTTGGCAGTCTCGCAGATGCTGTATAAAATCGCGCTGGCTTGTGCACCGTTTTTGGTGTTGGAGAACATCCAGTTTTTTCGCCCTATGACGAAGGGTTTCACTGCACGTTCGGCGCGATTATTGTCAATGCTCAGATTGCCGTTTTCAATATAGCGGATTAATTTCGGCCACTGATTCAAACTGTAGGCAATGGCTTTACCAATGGCCGTTTGCGGCGGATTGTGTGGTGCGGATTTGTCGAGCCAGATTTTAAATTCGTCGAGCAGTGGCCGGGCGTGTTGTTGACGGGCGCAGACTTTTTCGTCAACGGTTTTATCTTTTATCGCCAGCTCAAGGCGATACAATTTTTGAATGTGGTTGATCGCCCAGTCGGCCTTGCCGGTTTTGCCTTTGATGTGTGTTTTTTGCGCCTCGATAAATTTTCGCCGCGCGTGCGCCCAGCAGCCAACCAGGATGGCCGATGTCTGTTCGTAGCCAACATAACCATCCACTTGCAGATGGCCGCTGAAGGTGCTTAAAAAATCCTTGGCGCATTGCCCGCTGCGGCTGTTGTGATAATCGTAGAGCACAATATTCGGTGGTTTGTTTTTAATATCATCGGGCGGTGCATCACGGCCACAACAATACAGCCACATATAGCAGTTGGTTTTATTCTCGTGAATAACCGTCAAGGGGGTTTCATCCGCATGAATCACCGGCTGCTGTAATAAAATGTCATGCAATCGTTCATACAATGGCCTGAACAGCGCGGCGCTCTTTAGCATCCAGTCGGCCATCGTCTGGCGGCTTAAATCAATGCCGATCTGTTGAAAGACACTTTCCTGCCGGTACAGCGGCAGGCTGTATTGGTATTTGCTGCTGATGATCTGGGCGAGCAGTGAGGGTGTGGCAAAACTTTTTGGAATCGGCGATGGCGGTACATCGGCAATTTTGATCGTTGTTTGAATGCCGGTTTGTTCGCAGTGGCGGCAGCTGTATTGCGGGCGGATGTGTTCGATGACTTTGATCTGTGCCGGCATAAACGCGAGCTGTTCACTTTTCTCCTCGCCCATTTTGTGCAGCGCACCGCCGCAACAAGCACACACTTTGTCTTCTTCTGCGATATCGTGAATCACGATCTCGCGCGGTAAATCCCTGGGCAGTGGTTGACGCTTGGGTTGATTGCGGGTGTAGTGGATCGTTTTGGGTGTTGCCGCTTCGATCGTATCAATTTCCGCAATCTGCTCGGCTTCGTTAAACAACGCCAGTTGATCAATACTGACTTCACTGCTCTTGCCGTATTGTTGATGCTGCGCCAGGCGGAATTGTTCGAGAATAGCCTGATACCGTAATTTTAGATTCTCGATCTCGGCGCGTTGTTGTTCGATGACAACATTTTTTTGCGTTAACAATTCCGTCAATTTATCAAAGTTGTTTGGCGAAATGATGGATGCGATTTGCATGGGATAATTTTATCAAATACCGCACCACAACACGATATATTATGATAAATAATGCAAAAAATAATCCCGGAAATTACGCCACGCAACTGGCAAAAGTTAATGGCTGATGCGCTCGCATCTTGCTGATGTCGTAACCTTGCAATAACCACTGCCATTGATCGGCTGACAAAGGCATGACGCCATCATGATGCTGATGTGGCCATTTGAATTTGGCCTGCTCCAACCGTTTGTACCACAAACAGAATCCAGTCTTATCCCAATACAGCACTTTAATCTTGTCGCGGCTTTTATTGCAGAATACAAACAGCGCATCGCTAAATGGCGATAACAGCATGGCTTGCTCCACCACCACCGCCAGGCCATTAATCGACTGCCGGAAATCCACCGGGTCACGATGCAGATAAATCGCGTTCACCTCCACAAACATTCTCATGCTAACAACGTCATCAACTGCGCCAGTGCATGCGGATCCATGCCTACCGGAATATGCAGCTGGGTGTTGCGGTAGTGCAGCACCAACGAGTCTGACGATACCGTGTCGGCTTGATGCACAGTCTGAACCTTGATAAACCGATTGCCAGATAAAAACGCATCGCTCTCACCATGCAATTCCCGTTTACGCTTACTGAAATATTTGTCATTCAGATGGTGTTGGCGACAAAACTCGGCGGCCGTGATACCACTTTCAATTTGCTGTTGAATGAGTGATAGCCATACGGCCTGGCTGCGACGGGTGCGGGTTTTCATGTGACGACTCCTGTGGTGAATAACAGGTGTCAGTTTATGGATGCATTTATGGTTGGGTAGGTGTGTTTAGCCGGACGTTTACGATTAAGGCGGGAATGGTGATGTTAATTATTGAATTGTTTATTGCATTTTCACTGGGAGATAATGACATAAAGAACGGAAAACTAGCGAAAGCAAAACCTATCATCCCTAGTAATGACAATATTATTAAGAGTAATTTTTTCATATGTGCGCTAACGTAAAGTTGAGGCGCGCGCGCTTTTGGCGCGTCCCTCTCGAACGCCATGTTAGGCCGGTTCGCGTATGAGACGAATGTCAATTTCTCTGTCCACATACTTCCATTCCTCGGACGCGCGAAGCTCCGACACCAGCCTATCGAATGCCGCTTCATTGGCTGGGGCGTACTCAAACCAAGTTAAAAAATCAAACGGCTCGTTCTCGCTCAAATCACGGCAATGATGAAGCCGGCGGGCGATAGCGGGGAGATATTGAAGCCCGATGGCCACATGCTTGGATTGTTCCTCAAGCACCCTTCGTCGTTCGTCTTGGGACAAGTTCCACCAAGCAGCATTCTTTCGAATGGGGATCAGCGCGGCGCACACTGCCTCGGGACGCCCCAAACCAGGCTGTCTCGCCACGAGTTGGTCTTTCTCATCGCGCACCACGTAGCGATCGTTGCTGGTTATGCCTCTAAGCACCCAACTGGCCTGTCGGTCATTTTGAAAACCCTGGTCTGGAACGATGTTGAGCCTCTTCGCTTCGGGGATGGGCTCTCCAACGACCGTTTCCATTCGAGCCACACGCCACATACCAGCATCTCCACCGACGAACGCGAATAATCGTGAATTCATCTCGACCTCTTTATGTAGGGGCATAACGTGATGTTGAGCGGCGCGCCCCCAAGCCTACCAGGAAACGCACCGCTGTCCCACCGCGTCCGCTCGAACTACAGGTTAGGCCACGGTGTGAGGTAGATAGGGACCAGCACGGGCCGAGCCGGCGCCTGGACGAAACCACCGACTGACCCGAGAGGCGGGCCGTAGCTTGAACAAAGACATGGATCCTTAAGGATGGCACGATACCTCCGAAGCCAAGGCCCGCGAGACTCCAC
>JANOOU010000550.1:0-1629 GCA_031421475.1 Gammaproteobacteria bacterium
CAGCACATCGGCCGGCATGACAATCACACCATCGGATGGCATTACCGGATTGCCATTGATCCAGAGTGATGGAAACCCGGCGCCATTGGCCTCGCGTAAATCGCTGTAACTGATTTCACTGCGGGCACCCGCGCATGCCGCCAAGGCTTTGGCGTAACCGGCGTACAGCGTACAGCGGCCACCGGGCGTGTGTTGCGAAATCACGCGCACGTCGAGTGTGGTTGCAGTCGCGTCGGCTGGATTTAAACGCGGATGAGTCTCTTCACCCAGAATCATCAGGCCGAGGCCGGATAGCGCCATGGCGGCTGCTACAAACCAGAACGCGCCTTCGATTGAATGGGTTGTAGCGGCAGCCAATCCCAACCCTAGCGCGCCGATGCCATACCCCAGATCACGCCAGAAGCGATAGGTGCCAATGGCCGAGGCACGCCAGTGCGGTGCTGAAATATCGGCGATGGCGGCGGATAAATTCGGGTAGAGCATGGCCATGCCGAGCCCGGAAATGGCGGCACTCATCGACCACCAAGCGGCACCGTCGCCGAGCAGCATCAGCGCCACACCGGCGCCGCAAATCCACATGCCGCCCACATTGAGTTTTTGGCGGCCAAACTGATCCGAGAGTTTGCCGGTAATGAGCTGCGCCCCCCCCCAGGTAAAGGCATACACACTGATAATCCAGCCAATGCCCGGCAGCGACACGCCCTGGTTGAACAGGGACACCGGGTAAAACCCCCAGATCAACGCATCGACAAATTTTTCCACCAGCCCGGCCTGGCAAATGGCGAAAAAACGCCGGTCGCGCCAGCTCACCAGGGTGAAGATTTCGCGGGTGCCGGGTTTTGCCGACACCCCCGCCGGGTAGCGCGGATGCAGGATGGCACCGCTGCTTGCCGCCATCGGTTTTTCCTTTTTGGCCCAAGGCAGGGTGTCTTCAATAAACAGTGCGGTGAACAAGGTGGCAACACCAATCACGGTGAGGCCAAATACCAGCAGGCCGGTGCGTGCGCCGTATTCCGTTGCAAGATAGCCGGTGACGATACCGGCAATGGCGACACCCACATAACCGGCAAATTCGTTGAAACCGATGGTTAAGCCGCGCTGGTCGGGGCGGGTGAGATCGAGCTTGGCGGTTTGCGTCATCGACCAGGTGAAACCCTGGTTCACGCCCAGTAGTAGCGTGGCCACCACAATCCAGTCCCAACTCGGCGCGAAATAAATCAGCAGCGGAATCGGTATGGCTGTTACCCAGCCGAGTAACAACACCCGGCGTCGCCCCCAGGATTCCGCCAGCCGCCCGGCCACAAAATTCAGCGCACCTTTAACGAAGCCGAAGCCCACTACAAAGGCCACCAGCAATGAGAACGAGCCACGCGGCACACCAAACTCGGTTTCGGCCAGCGCCGGAATCACCGTGCGCATCATGCCTATGGTCATGCCCACCAGCAGCACCTGAAATAACTGGTGCAAAAACTGGCCGAGGTTAACGCGGATGCCGTGCTGGATGGTCATGCTGATGTTTCCTGTAAAGATTAGTTTTTTTCTGAATGGCGCTATGTTAGGAGCGGGCTAGCTGCCCGCGACCTGAATGTAAAAGCGATAGTCCGCAAATAAACGCAAATGCACGCCAAT
>JANOOU010000551.1:0-3890 GCA_031421475.1 Gammaproteobacteria bacterium
GGGAATCATTAGAAATCGGCCATTTTCACTTCTGGCAAATAACAGGCTGTGAACTAAAATCCTCAAAGCAACACAATCCTCGACATGTCATATTCAATGGCATGTTATCTGCATTAAATAATCAACGGAGCGCCGTTATGAAAGATGAGAATGTCGGTAACAAGCATCGCCAATGCGTTACTTTCCGGCTGGATGACGAGATTTACGGCATTAACGTCATGCTGGTGCAGGAAGTGTTACGTGTTACCGATATTGCACCGGTACCTGGCGCACCCGGATATGTGGTTGGCATTATCAATTTGCGCGGCAATGTGGTTACCGTGATCGATACACGTATGCGTTTTGGTTTGTCCCCGCGTGAAATGGATGATGCAACACGCATCGTCATTATTGAAACTGAAAAACAAACCGTGGGTATGGTTGTCGATAGCGTATCGGAAGTCGTCAATATCTACAGCAACGAAATCGAATCAGCACCCAATGTTGGCAATGATGAAACCGCACGTTATATCGAAGGCGTAGTCAGCCGTGGCGAACACCTGTTAATACTCGTTGATCTCAACAAGCTGTTAAATGATGGCGAATGGGCTGATATGTCTGGTTTGTAGGCCGGGAATATCCACCTTTGCAACTAGCGCTTTAAAAATTCTGGAGTTTGAAAATGAACGCACTGGTCATATTGTTATCTTGTTTGTTGTTTGTTTCCAGCCTAGCTGTTTTATTTTGGGCGCGCAGAAAACTGCACGAAATTGAACAGCGTTTACAAAATCAATATCCGCAACAATTTGTTGATGAAATCTCAGCGCTCAATGCCGGAACTGTGGGTTTGGGTGGCCGCATTCTCAAGCTTGAAAAAGAATTGCAGACAGTGACTGCACAGCTGGATGAATTGCGCGCACAGGCACAGCGCAATACGCCCTACACCCAGGCGATCCATCTTGCGCAACGTGGCCATGATGTGAAAAGCATTATGGACATATGCGGAGTGGCCTATAACGAAGCGCAATTAATCGTGATGATGCATGCTAATCAGCATGCGGCTTGATGGGGTAGGGAAAAATAAAACGCGAATGCGCCGCTACTCGGCAACCGCTCCTTGCGTTGCTCTCGATCACTTGCTCCCGGCGTGATTCTACCGCCTACTTCCTGTAGGCGTACCTCCTGTGACCCACATGGATGTGGGAAATGCCAAAGCGATGTTGGAACATCGCTGGCCATCCATGCAGTCGTGCACATCCTATGCTTCGCGGCATTCGCACATCCATGTGCATCACGCGAATGAAAAAATAGTATTGTACAAGCTTAATTCTGGGGCGAACGCTGTGCCAGAAACCAATGCCGTCATCCCGGCAGGGATTGCCGGGATCCAGGTGCCATGGAAGGCAATACCGCCGAAGCTTCCTGCATCCTGGATTCCGCCAATCCCTGCCGGAATGACGGACTGGTTTGACGAACAGAGTTTGTAAACGGGTGATGGTTGTGTTGGGATACTAAGCAGGCACCCTGCCGATCAAAATTATTTTTTAAAAATGTCCTTGTAAATCTCGTCAGAAAATCCAGCAACCAATTTATTTTGTGTATCCAGCACTGGCCGTTTAATAATGCTGGGATTGTCCAGTATCAGTTTTATGGCAGCTGCCTGATTGATATTCGACTTGAGATTTTCATCCAGCTTGCGCCAAGTGGTACCGCGCTGATTCAACAGGGTTTCCCAGCCCAGTTCAGCCACCCAGCGATTTAATTCGGTTTTGTCCACACCCTGTTTTTTGTAATCGTGAAACACATATTCAATATGATGCGCATCCAGCCAGCTGCGCGCTTTTTTCATAGTGTCACAATTAGCGATGCCGTAGAGTGTGATCATGTGTTATCCCAGCAATGACTCGGCGCAAAGTCGCGAAGAATGATCTTTAAACAAGGGTTCTTCGCGTGCTTCGCGTCCTGGTCTCTATCTTTGATTAATCAATATTTCGTAACAGTTCGTTAATACCCACCTTGCTGCGGGTTTTTTCATCAACTTGTTTCACAATTACCGCGCAATACAAACTGTATTTACCGTCTTTGGACGGTAAATTACCGGAGACCACCACCGAGCCTTTTGGAATGCGGCCATAGGTGACTTCGCCGGTTTCGCGATTATAAATTTTGGTGCTCTTGCCGATGTACACGCCCATGGAGATCACCGAATTTTCTTCAACGATTACACCTTCGACCACTTCTGAACGCGCACCAATAAAACAATTATCTTCAATAATGGTGGGTGCAGCCTGTAGTGGTTCCAGTACACCACCAATGCCAACACCGCCCGATAGATGTACGTTTTTGCCAATTTGTGCGCAGGAACCCACTGTTGACCAAGTGTCCACCATGGTGCCGGAATCTACATAAGCGCCGATGTTGACATAAGACGGCATGAGTACCACGCCGGGTGCAATGTAGGAGCCTATGCGTGCCGTGGCAGGTGGTACCACGCGCACACCGGATTCACGAAAGCCGCGTGAGTTATGATCCGAAAATTTGGATGCAACCTTGTCGTAATAATTGGTAAAGCCGCCTTTAATAAATTCGTTATCATTAATGCGGAACGATAACAGCACGGCTTTTTTCAACCATTCATTCACTATCCAGTTGCCATCTTTCTTTTCTGCCACGCGGGCCTTGCCTGAATCCAGTAACAGTATGGCTTCGTTAACAGCTTCACTTACACGTGCTTCGGCATTGCGAGGTGTAATGTCGGCGCGGCGTTCAAATGCTTCTTCGATGATGGTTTTAATTTCGTTCATCGTCTTCTCCAGTTATGAGTGTGATTCAATAAAATGTTTAATGCGTTGTGCGGCTTCAATGGTTTCAGTAACGCTGGCAACCAGAGCGAGCCGGATATGCTGGCTGCCAGGATTGATGCCGTGGCTGGGGCGCGATAAATATTGCCCGGGCAATACCGTAACATTTTCGCTGGCAAACAGATTGCGTGCAAATTCGGTGTCGCTAACAAGAGTTCGAGGCCAGAGATAAAATCCGGCATCAGGCCGTGAAACCTGCATCACAGGCTGCAGAATTTTGAGTACGGCATCGAATTTTTGGGTGTAGAGTTTTCGGTTTTCAATCACATGCTGCTCGTCATTCCACGCCAGTATACTCGCTTGCTGGTGCGCCGGTGGCATGGCGCAACCGTGATAGGTGCGGTACTTAAAGAAAGCCTGAATAATCTCGGCATCTCCGGCGACAAAACCGGAACGCATACCGGGCAAGTTGGAACGCTTCGACAAGCTGTGAAAAACCACGCAACGTTTGTATTCGGTGTTACCCATTTCATGCGCCGCTTGTAACAAGCCGGTGGGTGGGTTGTTTTCATCAAAATAAATTTCTGAATAACATTCATCGGAGGCAATAATGAAATTATATTGTTCAGATTTTTCAATGAGTGTTTGTAATTGTTTTTTAGGAATAACCGCGCCCGTCGGATTGCCGGGCGTGCAAATATAAATAAACTGACATCGCTGCCAATCGCTTTCGGTTATGGCATCAAAATTCGGTAAATACTGTGTCGCTTGCGTGGTGTTGTAAAACACGGGTTCAGCACCTGCCAACAACGCTGCACCTTCGTAAATCTGGTAAAACGGATTCGGCATTAATACGGCAGGATTTTTCTGGCTACGATCAACCACCGCCTGTGCAAATGAAAACAAGGCTTCACGGGTGCCGGTTACCGGTAAAACATGTTTCTCGGCGTCGAGTGATTGCGTGCCTAAAGCAAATCTTTTTTGTAACCAGTTAACAATGGTCTGTCGAAATTCGAGACTGCCTTTGGTTAAGGGGTACTGGCCATTGAGCGCCAGACTGCTGGCGATTTTTTCCAGTACAAAAGCCGGCGCGTCATGTTTGGGCTCACC
>JANOOU010000552.1:0-1713 GCA_031421475.1 Gammaproteobacteria bacterium
CCGGTATTTTGCAGGGCACGCATTATAGCTTCACGTTCTGCCGATTCTCGCACTTCACGCAAATCCAGAATTGTTTTGCTGCTGTTTACACCCGCTGTTTTTAACTCAAGATCCTCCGGCGTAATATGTTTCCCATCCGACATGATGACAGCGCGTTTTATTCTATTTTTTAGTTCGCGCACATTACCCGGCCATTCGTGCGACTCGATTGCTGCGATGGCTTCTTTGGTAAAGCCTTTAATTTTTTTGTGTTGCTCATCGCTAAACTGATCAAGAAAAATACGAGCCAGCATTAACACATCACCTTCACGCTCTCGTAGAGGCGGAATGTTAATGGGGATTTCATTGATGCGGTAATACAAGTCTTCTCTAAACTCACCTTTAGAAATTTTCTCTTCGAGGTTTTGATGCGTTGCACAGACTACACGTACATTGATTGGAATTTCTTCACGTCCGCCGATACGCTCTATTACACGTTCCTGTAAGAAACGCAATAATTTAGCTTGTAATGACATGGGCAGCTCACCCATTTCATCGAGAAATAATGTACCGCCTTCCGCGTACTCAATTTTACCGGGTGTGGTTTTCGCTGCGCCGGTAAATGCACCTTTTTCATAACCAAACAATTCACTTTCAAGCAAATTTTCAGGAATAGCCGCACAATTGATCGCAACAAAGCGGCCTTTTGCATGAGGGTTTTTGGTATGCAGTGCACGCGCACAGAGTTCTTTGCCGGTGCCACTCTCACCCAGAATCAGTATGGTTGCGTTCGAACTGGCAACCTTCTCTACACGTAAACACACGTTGTGCATTTGTGGGCTGTTGCCCATGATACCGTCCACCGGTTTATCATTTTGTTTGATAACGAGTAAACGATTTTCTTCTTCCAGCTCATACACATGGAATGCGCGATTAATGATTTGCCCCAGCACATTCGCATCAATGGGTTTTTGGTAAAAATCATAGGCCCCAGACGCTACAGCATTCACCGCATTTTGATGTTCTTCATTACCACTTACGACGATAACTTTTACATTAGGTGCAACAGAGAGAATTTGTTCAATGGTGGCCAGGCCTTCGGTGCTGCCATTGGCATCCGGTGGTAAACCCAGATCAACCGTTATAACAGATGGCCGGTGTTTTTTAAGTAGCTCAATGGCTTCTTTACGATTTCCAGCCAATATCACGTCGAAGCTTTCAAAGCTCCATTTCATTTGCTTTTGCAAACCCGGATCATCTTCCACAACCAATAGTTTTTTGACCGTTTCCATTTTAATCACATTTTATTTCTAGAGTATTTAAAGAGCTGTCTATAACTTGCAGGCGGACAATAACAAGCTCATGTTTTATTACATATGGCATGTTCCTGGCACGCATGTTCTATAGCTGCATTAAGTTTTTCCATATCAACAGGCTTGGTTAAATAACCATAAGCTCCATATTCTACAGCCTTTTTTGCACTATCTGCCTCGATAGATCCAGAGACAATTAAAACATATGTTGTTGGGGCGGCGTCTAAAATAAGTCTCAGAATTTCGAAACCTTCGTTTCGTCCATCCACATCAGGTGGCAGCCCCAAATCCAGTGTGACGACGGCGGGCTTGTATTGAATCAGCATATCCAGCGCACATTGCCGGTTATTGGCAGTAATGACGTTAAAAGCACTCAAACCCCATTTGAGCTGGGAACGCATGCCTGGATCATCATCTACGA
>JANOOU010000553.1:0-3074 GCA_031421475.1 Gammaproteobacteria bacterium
TTAAGTGCTAGTACGCTACGAGATAGTTCATCCAGCTGCGCTACATAGGTTTGGGTTGTGAGCTGAAAATTATCCCAATAACGTTGTTCAATGGGATTTGAACTGGGAATTTTTACGGTTAAGGGGTTGCGGTGTACACCATCCACCCGAAACTCATAATGTAGATGGGGACCTGAGGCCAGGCCAGTAGCGCCTACATAACCAATGATCTGACCTTGTTTTACCTTGCTGCCTATGCCAATGCTGCGATTGTATTTAGACAGGTGTCCGTACAGGGTTGTGTATCTTGATCCATGTTGAATTACGATTGCGTTGCCATAGCCGCCTTTGCGGCCGCGGAACACAATCTTTCCATCACCCGAGGCGCGTACCGGGGTGCCGGTGGGAGCCGCATAATCTACGCCTTTGTGGGAACGCAGCATGTGTAGTACAGGATGATAGCGACTGCTGGTAAATTTTGAACTGATACGGGTGAAGTTTACCGGTGTGCGTAAAAAAGCTTTGCGCATGCTTTGGCCATTGGGGGCAAAGTAGCCGGTGTCGCCAGTCGTTGGGTCGGTGTACCGCAAGGCTCTGTAGGTTTCTCCTTGATTCGAGAATTCGGCGGCGAGAATGTTGCCATCCAGAATTTTTTCCCCTTCTCTAAATATTTCTTCATAAATCACTGTAAAGTGATCGCCTTCGCGCATATCCAGGGCAAAATCTATGTCCCAGCCAAAAATGCCTGCCAGTTCCATGGTGAGATTCTGTGATAACCCGGCTTTTTGCGAGGCCAAAAACAATGAGGATTCAATTGTCCCGCTGGCGTAAGCAGTGCGGGTTTCGACCTGGTACTTTTCCAGGCTGGGTTCTAAAATATCATTGATGCGATTTATTTGTAGAAACGTAAAGTTGTCCAGGTCGTAACGCAATGTCATGACACGACCGGTGAGATCGGTTTTAATATTTATGATCTCGCCTGGGTGTATGCGAATGAGCTCACGCGCTTCATCACCGCTGGCCACGAGTTCGGCCAATTGCTCGGGTTTGATTTTGGCGCGGCCAAACAAGATAGATAGGTTGTCGCCGTTCTTAACTTTGAGAGTATGTTCAACCAATTCAGGTTGCTCGGACTGAGCTAGAGCAGCAGCCCTGTCAAGATCAACTTCTGTCTGAGCGATCTCACTTTGTACCGTAACGGCAAGCTCGTCGGCTGTTAGTGTGATGGGCTGATCGGCTGCGTTGTTGTATAGCGTATTGGCCAGTACAACGCCTAGCACGATACTGCCAGCTATAAACAGCATCCAGCGTAAGGCCGGGTGCCGTTTGGGTTGCGAGCGATTTCGAATGTCTTTGTTTATAAAGTTATTGTAATTCACGGAATTGATTGGTAATTTTTCATTACATTAGCTTGGTTTAGGGCGGATTTCAATGGAGTAATCGTGGTTTTGTAAAAAATTATAGGCGACCGAACCCGATATTGTCCGCCAGTTACGAATTCGTGTTGCTTAAATAATAGGCCTCTTGTATAACGCGCTGTTCAAAACGAGGGCATTCTACACTGCTTTCTATTTATTGGGGTTGGAATATGGGATCAGTTATTGAGTCATTGGCAATAATCAAACGCGGCGTTGAAGAGCTCTTGCTTGAAGACGAGCTGGTAAATAAACTCAAAAAAAATACACCATTAAGAATTAAGGCCGGATTTGATCCTACCGCTCCCGATCTGCATCTTGGGCATACCGTGCTGCTTAATAAGCTACGTCAGTTTCAGGACATGGGACATGACATTCTGTTTTTGATTGGTGACTTCACCGGCATGATCGGTGATCCCACGGGTAAAAGCGCAACACGGCCGCCCTTGACACGTGAGCAAGTGCTTGCAAATGCCCGCAGTTATGAAGAGCAGATATTCAAAGTTTTATCGCGTGAAAAAACACAGATTGTGTTCAACTCCAGCTGGATGGCCAAGATGAGTGCGGCAGATATGATCCAACTGGCGTCCCGTATGACCGTGGCACGAATGTTGGAGCGTGATGATTTCAGCAAGCGTTATCGCTCTGGGCAGTCTATTTCTATCCATGAATTTATATACCCACTCATTCAGGGTTACGACTCAGTAGAGCTCAAGGCGGATATCGAGTTGGGAGGTGCCGATCAAAAATTTAACTTGTTGATGGGGCGTGATCTACAAAAGCAATATGGGCAGGAGCAGCAGGTTGTTTTGATGATGCCAATTCTGGAGGGGTTGGATGGCGTTAACAAAATGTCCAAATCACTCAATAATTATATTGGTATCAATGAGTCTCCAGCACAGATGTTTGGCAAGCTCATGTCGATCAGTGACGAGCTGATGTGGCGTTATTTCGACTTGCTAAGTTTCCGTTCAATTTCTGACATCAAGGTATTTAAAGATCAGATTGCTAATGGTGAGAATCCACGGGATATCAAATTCAGGTTGGCTGAGGAAATCGTCGATCGGTTTCATGGTGCGGGTGTCGGCGATATGGCGCGTGAAGCTTTTATCGCGCAGTTTCGCAAAGGCGAATTGCCCGAAGATATCCCAGAAATTCAGTTGCAGGCCGAGTCGGGTGAATTGGCAATAGCTGCTTTGTTGAAAATGGCGGGCTTAACGGGTAGTACGTCTGATGCTATCCGTATGATTACGCAAGGTGCAGTGCGTATAGACGGCGAAAAGATAACCAGTAAGGATATAAAAATCCAGGCAGGCACCAAGCATGTATACCAGTTTGGAAAGCATAAATACGCCAGAATTGAGGTTTTATAAGACCATTAAAAAAATCGTATAAAATATCTTGCGTATTGTTTTGGAGCGCATATAATGCGCGCCTCTTCAAGGGAAAGAGACGAAAACCAAAAGGAAGCATAGCGAGACTGAAGACGGTTTTGCTATACTGCTTGACCCGCCACTGAGCGATGCTGGTTAACAACGTGAACAGATAATTTGTATGGGTGCTTACGAGAAGAGCACAGAGGCAAATATAAGGGTACCTACGGGTGCCCGAGTACGTTGCCTGGCATTAACACGTTAATGTCAGCGCGTAAAGAAAGATACGTGCATTAAACTGAAGAGT
>JANOOU010000554.1:0-3228 GCA_031421475.1 Gammaproteobacteria bacterium
CAATGCAGGACGATTCCATGGATGGAATCGGTAGAGTCGTGTGAGGAACGAAGACCGAGCAATTGCCGAGGTGTGCCGCCATGAAGAAACAAATATGGACAAAAATGACATTTTTGTTTTTTCGTGCTCTGAGAACGCCAGGATGGCGTTATTCAGAGCTTCCTTAAATTTTAAAACATAATTGGAAGCGTTTTTTTAAAGAGCAAGACTTTATAACATAACAAGAAATATGAATCCAATGTATTTTTATACCGATTATTACACGGATATGACAAGACGTAAAAATCCCATCTATTTTTATATCGAATATTAATTATTGCACAGACATGTGTCACTTGTATTTTTGCCAGGTCGGTAAATTTTTCAACAAGCTGTTAGGCAAATTCTGGAGAACGCCGATTCAGATTTTGTTCATAGCAAGTGCTGAAAGGTATACACAAAAATTACGTTATTACGTGTTATTTAATTTTACGGCTGCTCGTTACTTCAAATCTCAATCCAGATAAAGGATTAAATGCAATGATACGAAATATCAAATTTCGGATGGGCACTCTGCGTACTTTACGTTTTTCCTGTAAACGGGGAATAAACACCAACATGGTTATCAGGCGTAACAAAAATGACAATATAAAAATATTGTAGAGTGCGCTGGTCAGGGTTATTTCGTAGCCAAGCAGGTTGTAATGATCGGACGTGATGGTGCCGAGCCAGCCGCCGAGCATGGCGCCGAAAAACAAGCCAGTGCTGCAGAGTACATTATGTATAGCCATGTAGGTGGCGCGCTTTTTTTGCGGGATCAGATCATAAAGTGAGTTACTAGCACTTAAACTGAAGCCAGCCCAGATAAATCCGCCAAAAGCCTGTACCACTAATAAATAATAAAAATTTCCTGACAGCAGCCAGAAAAAGGGTAGCAGCGGTATTAATAATCCGCAGAGTTTTAGAATGATACGGTTGCCGAAAATATCGGATATGCGTCCCCAGCGTTGCAGTGCAATAAATTGAAACATCACAGTGGAGGCCGAACACGCCATAAACTGTAAATAACTAAAATGCAGATCGCGCAGTAAATACACGGCGAAGAAAGGCGAGGCTATGTATACCGAAAACTGAACCAATGCAAAAAATACCGAGTAACGTATAAACTGCGATGACTTCAGTGATTTGAATGTAGCCGTGTGAAACGGGATTTCCATGGCCGCAACATGGCCTGGCGGATCATACATTTTGCTTAGATGATAAAGCGAGATAAGACGGCCCGTTACAGCAATCATGAAAATCAATATGAATCCGGCTTGTGATGTTTTAGCATCGCCCAAAAAATGCAACAGCAATCCGGCGCCAACGAGGGCAATAAACGAAACCATACTGGATATGGCGGTGCGCTTTGCAAAATACCGTCCGCGTTTGTGTTCGGTTACCAGCTCGCCCATTAAGCTAGACCATTGTGGTGCGGCCAGATTACCGAATGTATGGTAGAGAACAATGCAGCCGATGAGAAGTTCAACGGCATGGTCTGGAAACAATAAAGGCAAAAACATCAGCGGGAACCAGATGAAAGCTTGTAAACTCGCGCCGATAATAATGAGCGCTTTGCGTTTGCCGTATTTGTGGCCGAGCCAGGCGGAAAATAATTGTGCAAAGGATGCGAGGAGTGCGGGTATGGAGGCCAGAAAACCGATTTGTGCGGTGCTGGCTTTTAGAAATACAGCAAATGCCGAGAAATAACTTTCGCCGGCGCCGGTCATTACGGCGTAGGCGGCACCATCTCGAATGGAGTGTTTGAGCGAGCGTTTAACGCGTGGATCGTGTTGCTGGGGCGGTGTGACGCTGTCAGTGATCGTCATCTGCATCGGGCCAATTTCTTGGATCCTTTTTTTCCTGGTTCTTTGGAAGATTGGGGTCATCCTCGTCCATTAATATGCGATGGGCATCGCCTTCCATATCGTCATACTGGCCATTGCGTACCGCCCAGAAAAAAATAATGACCATGACCAGGCCAAGAATAATCATCAGGGGTATCAGGCCGTAAATAACATCCATAATGTGTATTAAATACCGGTGTAGGGTGGATAAGTGCAGTGCATTTTACATCATTGATCTTTGTTAAATGTACGAATTCTGGCGGCGTTGGCAATCACCGCTATCGAACTAACCGGCATGGCGATCGCTGCCACCAGCGGTGTCACCAGCGCCAGCATGGCCAATGGCACCATAATCATATTGTAAATAATAGACATGAAAATGTTTTGATGTATGGTTTTTAAGGTGCGACGTGATAATTTCATGGCCAGCCGAATTTTATCTAGTTCATTGCTGAGCAAAATAATATCGGCACTTTCCATTGAAACATCGGTGCCCGAGCCGATCGCAATGCCGACATCGGCACGGATTAATGCCGGTGCGTCGTTAATGCCATCACCAATCATGGCTACACGTTCACCGGATAACTGTAATTGCCGTATCACCTCATCTTTTTGTTGCGGTAACACTTCGGCAATGACGTTCATTCCACCCAGTTCGGCGGCTATGGCTTCGGCCACATTTTTTCGATCACCACTGAGCAGGGTGAGTTTTATACCGGCTTCACGTAAATTCTGAATTAATTTTTTGCTATCCGGGCGCAAGGTATCGGATACAGCCAGCACGCCGATATGGCGTTTGTTGTAAGCAACGTGGATGCAGCCAATACTCTGCTGTTCCAGTTTGGATGTGTGCGTGAGCAGTGTGGCATCCAGTTTTATGTTATTGCTTACCAGCCAGTTTGTGGTGCCAATTAACAAAATATTTCCATTCACCTCCGCACTTATACCCATGCCCGGCTGGTTATTAAAATGGTGTACGACATTGGCTTTGATACGTGCTGCGAGGCCGCGTTCTTCTGCGGCTAGAACAATCGATTTGGCTATGCTGTGTTCGGATAAATGTTCTGCACTGGCGGCCAGGGCTAATAACTGGTTCTCATCAAAGTTACTGGTAATAATTTGACGCAAACGAATTTTACCCAGCGTCAGCGTGCCGGTTTTATCAAATACAAAATGATTAATGGTTGACAAGTGTTCCAGGACGGCGCCGTTTTTTACCAGAATGCCATGAGTGGCGCCGAGTCCAGATGCAACAGTAATCGACATGGGCGTAGACATACCAAATGCACAGGGGCAGGTGATAATCATCACCGAAGTGGCGGCGAGTATGGCTTTATCAATATTTTCGGCATGCCATAAAAAG
>JANOOU010000555.1:0-6232 GCA_031421475.1 Gammaproteobacteria bacterium
TTTTAACCAATTTAGTCTGGATGATGCACAACGCGTTAAAACCATAGAACGCACCACTAATCACGATGTAAAAGCCGTTGAATATTTTCTCAAAGAAAAGATTAGCGCCAACAAAGAACTCGCAGCCAGTTCGGAGTTTATTCATTTTGCCTGCACCTCGGAAGACATCAACAACCTCGCCTACGGCTTGATGTTACGTGCAGGCCGCGAACAAATATTATTAAAACAAATGGATGAGGTGATAAACAATTTTCGTAAACTTGCACATGCCCACGCCGCACAAGCCATGTTAAGCCGCACCCATGGCCAACCGGCCACACCGTCAACCATGGGCAAGGAAATGGCCAACGTGGTGTACCGCTTGTTGCGCCAGCGCGAACAAATTGCTGCCGTACAAATACTCGGTAAAATCAATGGCGCTGTCGGTAATTACAACGCGCATTTAGCCGCGTATCCCGATATCGACTGGCCGCTGTTTGCAAAAAACTTTGTGGAATCACTGGGGCTGGCATTTAATGCTTACACCATTCAAATTGAACCACACGATTATGTTGCAGAACTGTTCGACGCCATTGCACGTTTTAACACCATACTCATCGACACTTGCCGCGATATCTGGGGTTATATTTCACTGGGCTATTTCAAACAAAAAACCGTGGCCGGCGAAGTCGGCTCATCCACCATGCCACACAAAGTGAATCCCATTGATTTTGAAAACGCCGAAGGTAATTTAGGCATAGCCAATGCCTTGTTCGATCATTTTGCCATGAAGCTACCCATCTCACGCTGGCAGCGCGATCTTACCGACTCCACTGTGATGCGCACACTCGGCGTGGGCTTTGCACACAGCAGCATCGCCTATCAATCGGCACTGCGCGGCATGAACAAACTGGATATTAATCCCACAGCATTGCAACACGATCTAGATCACAACTGGGAAGTATTGGCCGAGCCGATACAAACCGTGATGCGCCGCTACGGCATAGAACAACCCTACGAAAAACTAAAAGAACTGACGCGCGGAAAATCCGTCAATCAACAAGCCATACAAGCCTTTGTTAACAAACTCGCCATACCGCAGGATGCCAAAGACCGATTAATGGCGATGACACCGGCAAGTTATATCGGTAATGCCACAGATCAGGCCCGTAATATTTAATCACACTATGGACGGTGCGCCGTGCGCACCCTACGAGACACTATGAACAAAACCCATCCCCTCGGCAAAATATCAACTGAAAATTTCCTGAAAAAATACTGGAACAAAAAAACCCTGGTTATCCGCCAGGGTTTCGAAAATTTTGAATCACTCATCGAACCCGATGAACTCGCCGGTCTCGCCTGTGAAGAAAATATCGAATCACGCATCGTCATTGAAAAAGACGGCAAACATCCCTGGCAACCCATCTACGGCCCGATGGATGAAAAAATATTCAAAAAATTACCGCAGACACATTGGACTCTATTAGTTAACGATGTTGAAAAACATGTGCCGCAACTAGCCTCCATAGTCGACGCATTTCGTTTTATTCCGGAATGGCGGCTGGATGATTTAATGATCAGCTATGCACCGGAAGGTGGATCCGTTGGCCCGCATCTGGATCAATACGATGTGTTTATATTGCAAGCCAAAGGCCACCGCCGCTGGCAAATCAGTACCCAGGCTGTTGATGAATCCAATCAGGTTACAGGTACACCCTTACGCATTCAAAAAGATTTCATTGCCGAAGAGGAATGGATACTGGCACCCGGCGATATTATTTATATACCACCCGGTGTGAGCCACTATGGTGTGGCGCTGGATGACTGCATGAGTTACTCCATCGGTTTTCGCGCGGCGACGCACAGTGATATGGTCAATGACTTTGCAGCGTTTATTACACAGAACCTGGACAATACTCGCGTTTACCGCGATAAAAACCTGGCCACACAGGCGCAATCAAACGAAATCACAGAAGATGCGTTACAACGTGTACGGACACTATTTGCAGAATATTTAAATCCCGACCACCCGGAACTGGCCCGCTGGTTTGGCCGCTACATGAGCGACAATAAAGCCGACATTGCTTTGGCAACACAAAAAATAAGTACCAAACAATTATCAGCCATCACAACACTCTATCGAAATCCAGCGAGTCGCTTTGCCTTCACCAAACATAAAAAACAGGCACTACTGTTTGTCGATGGCGAAGATTATCCGGCGAGCTTACAGTTCGCCAAAAGCCTGTGCAAAAACCGCGAGATTGACTTTGCTGCATTAATAAAGACAGCCAGTGTCGATGAACAACATCTATTACTGACTTTATATAATCAAGGTCAGCTGGTTAAATCACTCTAATCAACAATGCACTACACCCTGCACCATACAAGCTGGGCCGAAAACAAAACCGAACTATCCCGGATTCGCCGTGCTGTATTTATTAATGAGCAACAAGTACCTGAAGAACTCGAATGGGATGAATACGATGAAACCTGCCAGCATATTTTTGTTACCGATGAATATGATCAGGCTATAGCCACCGGCAGAATAAAACCCGACGGTCATATTGGCCGCATGGCGGTACTCAAAACCTACCGCAAATCAGGTGTGGGCTCCGCTGTATTAAACGCATTGCTGCACCATGCAAAAAAGCTAAGACTTCAGCGCGTCTATTTACATGCACAAATCACTGCCATACCATTTTATATAAAACACGGGTTTGTTGTTTGCAGCGAAGAATTTATAGATGCTGGCATACCACATAAAACAATGGAAAAGATCATTGCCCTGTTGGTCTCACCTTACACAAACAATACGAACACAGAACACGACAATCACTCTGTACTTCTACCCGGCTGGCTCCGCTTCGGCAATACCGAACAGGATCAATTGCTCCGCACATTGGCTGACATGCATACAGCCTTACTCGATGCCACTCAAAACGCATTACGCACGATACGAATTAACACACCCGATCTGGAAAGCGATTTATATGATTTCGATCCATTCATAAGTGCATTGACCGGATTTATTAGAGACAATCGCCATGCCAGCGTTCAGATATTAGTTCAGGATACACGTAGCGCGATTCAACATGGCCATAGTCTTATTCGACTGGCACAACGCCTCACATCAAGCATTGAAATTCGTAAACCCGCCAGTGAAGACAAGGTCAATACCTCATCCTTTATTGTTTTCGACAATAGCAGATTCATCTTTAAAAATAATAATACAAATTCAGGCCTGTACAACAGCCAGTGCAAACCGCGTGCAACAAAACTGCTGGAATTATTCACGCCGGCTTGGGAGTTGGCAGAACAGGACATCGAGACTCGAAGATTAAGTATCTAATTTCAGCAATAAAAAAGGGCCTTACGGCCCTTAGTTGTAACAATTATTATTGATTTTAGATTTTTTTACGGCGTGCGAAACCTATCAATCCAATCAAGCCTGAACCGAGCAACCAGAATGCGGCCGGTACCGGCACTGAAGTAGTGATCAAACCACCTTGTAAACTCACCATAAAGCTGCCATTGAAATCACGACGAAACCCTGGATTATCCACGATAAAGTTATAACGCCAGTCCAAAACATAACGCCCTGTATTGGGGTCATAAACGCCATTATTTTGAGGTGTATTGATTGGCCATAATCCAACATCGAAATCCACCAACCAACTATCGAATCCTGTTCGAATACTGGAGAGATCGACATTAATAGTTGTCCCATCTACATAACCGGTTGGCGCAGCTGCACCGTATAAGTTCGTAGAGTAAATATTGAGTAAACCGCTTCTTCTATTGCCAAACGACACAATAGAGCTCTGGTATTCACCCATAACAATTTCAAACGAGGGAAAACTATTGGAATATGAAAATAATCGCGTGTTATTAACCACAAGGGCTACCGCAACCTTGTCAACAAATAGACTGTCAATTGCGATAGTTGATGCATTAACACTGGAAGCATAAAATGATGATACCAATGCAATAGCCAACAGAAATTTTGAGCATTTCATTACACTTATCCTTCGAAAATGTTTTGCGAGTAAATTCTCGCAAATAAAACCAAATTATCTAACATCATTTCAGTTTTATCATTTTATTTTTACTCATATTAGCCGAGTAAAAATTACAGATAATGGTACTTAACTCAAAAATATGCATGATCTATACCCACTCAGGATATTCAATATTTTTTATATTAAATACAATGATTTATAACTATTTTATGCCATCTATAATATAAACAATCGCTAATAATGTAAATTTATTCGACATCACTATTTGAAGTTAAATATAGATAATATCGAGTTTATTACTATTTTTTTACAATTAAACCCTGACTATTCAGATCACACTCAGATTCACTACAATATTATCGCCCATAAAAAAAGGGCCTGATGGCCCTTAAAACAGATCTTTTACACCGGATCTTTTACGTAGAGATAACCTCTTCGTTTTATCCAGTCACAGGGATGTAAAATATTATCCAGCTGGAATTAATCTAAATTTTTGGTTATTCATTCCACACTTCCAACAATAATACGAAGTTACAGGCTAGCAATCGCCGGAACAGCCAACACGCATAGATAACCCTGTACAGGGTGATCCTCTTGATAACGGATAATGGTCGATGCAAAATGTATTTCAAGCAATCCACTAGCTGCTGTTAATCTACGCAGGTAAGCAGCAGAGTGGCGATAACGACCCGTAGCATCGAGCACAAAATCAGCCTCGTCATCCAGCAGCGCTTCAACACTAAAAGCAAAAAATCCACCGCACTTTACTACCCGTTTCACCTGTGTAAAAATCGAATCCAGAACGCCGACATAGACGAACACATCGGCTGCAACCACCCCATCAAAATTACCCACCACACTACTTTGTAAATAAGGCAAAATATCAGCAGCAAGTAATTCCGTATAAATACCTTTTTCACGCGCCTTTTCCACCATCTTTGGTGATATGTCGATACCAATCAGGCGCGTACACTGAGCATGCAATAGCACCCCCATCAACCCCGTTCCGCAACCCAAGTCAAGTATGGATAAATTGTCTTGCACGCCTGCACTGCTACGCATTGCATCAAACAATAAATCAGGTGTGCGATACCCAAGTTTTTGCACCAGATGATTCTCGAATGTCTCGGCATACGCATCAAACAAATCACGCACGTACTCGGCAGGTGCGCTCGCGGTAGCCCGCCCTTCGTATGTCGCCAGTAAATGCTGTGCTATCGTGTCATCAGGCGTTAGCGCCAGCACACAACGCATACTTGCAATAGCGTCCTCTAGCTGCCCCAATCTGTGAAATACAATGGCGAGATTATGATGTAACTCCGGTATCTTCGGAAAATTCTGAATCGCAGTTTGATAATGTGAAATGGCTTCCTCAAAACGGCCCTGAACACGCAGATTAATACCCACGCGTGTTAAACCTGCCGTGCTGCCTGGCTGTAATCCGATTATTTGCCGATAACATTCCAATGCATCCGTATGCTTGCCAGCCTCATGCAATACATCGCCCTTGGCCAGCAGCGCATCAATATAGTTTGGCCGCAACCGTAACACCTGCTCAAATATTTCAAACGCTTCAACCGCTTTGTGTTGCAACTTCAATGCATTGCCAAGGTTTAAATAAGCCTCAGGCAACACCGAATCCAGCTCAATAGCACGACGACACGATGCCTCCGCATTAACTGCCAAACCTTGCGCACAATAAACCTGGCCGAGATTACTGTGATACATCGCCGTCTGCGGATTAATTGTAATAGCCGTACGAATCAACTCGACAGCCTGCGGCAAGTTACCCAGTTGGCGTTCCGCCACACCCAGCAAGTGCAGTGCATCGGCATGACGCGGCTTCACAGCCAGCACACTTCGATACAGCTCCGCTGCACGCCGGACACGCCCCGCCTGATGCAAAGACATAGCCGCTTCAATCACCTGCTGCACCGGAAGTTGCTCACCATTCGGCAATGTAACCCGGTGCGACCCGGCGGGTTTGGTCGCATTAACCTGTTGCTTACCGCAGCATTTGCGGTAAAGCTTGCCACTACCGCATGTGCAAAGTTTATTTCTCGACGACATAATAATTCACGGCTCCAGTTAGACGCTTCGCTTTATATCAGATATGGCAAAACCTAAGCTATCGACACGCTTGTCGTTTTGACATTATTGATCCGGCACGATTTAAACATGAATACCGTTCGCCCTGAGTTTTGTCGAAAGGCTGTGCTTCGACAGGCTCA
>JANOOU010000556.1:0-2382 GCA_031421475.1 Gammaproteobacteria bacterium
GGCATTACCAATGAATCGAAAAAAATCATGGGCACCAAAGCCGATGGCAGCCTGAAATACACCACCGGCGACACCCATCATGTGCATGGCTCTTACACCGACGGTACTTACGACAGCAAATATTTGTGGACCAACGACAAACTCAATAACCGCATGGCGCGCATCCGCATGGATCGCATGGAATGCGATGCCATCACCGACATTCCTAACGTGCAAGGTTTTCACGGCATCTTCCCCGACAAACGCGATCCGGTAGATGCCAGCATCAATCACACCACGCGCGTTTTCTGCGGTGCCGAGTTCCACACGCCACAAGCCAACAATGGCCAACACCTGCGTAATCCGGAAAAATGGTATGCGCTGTTTACCTGTGTGGATGCCGAAACCATGGCAGTACGCTGGCAGGTCAAGGTCGATGGCAATATGGATTTGTGCGCCACCTCTTACGACGGCAAGCTCGCCGCCGTTAATCAGTACAACACCGAAAATGGCGCTGTACTCGGCGAGATGATGTCCTCCGAACGCGATGCCGCACTGTTCCTCAACATTGCGCGCATCGAAGACGCCATTAAAGCCGGTAAAACCTTCACCATCGGCAGCTCCAAAGTGCCGGTAGTGGACGGCACCAAAGCCGCCAATTCAAACCCGGCCACCGCACTCACCTGTTATGTACCGGTGCCAAAAAATCCCCACGGCGTCAACATCACGCCTGACGGCAAATATTTCGTTTGTGCCGGCAAGCTCTCGCCCACCGCAACGGTAATAGCCACCGATCTGGTACACAAATGGTTTGCCGGTGAACTCAAAGATCCGCGCGATACCGTGGTGGCAGAGCCGGAAATCGGTCTCGGCCCCTTGCACACCGGCTTCGACGGCAAGGGCAATGCCTACACCTCGCTGTTTCTCGATAGCCAGATTGTGAAATGGAATGTCGATGCTGCCATCGCCCAGTTCAAAGGCGATAAAGCTGCAAAACCGGTATTGGATCGTATCGACGTGCATTACCAGCCCGGCCATAGTTACGCCTCCATGGGCGAAACCAAAGAAGCTGATGGCAAGTTTTTCATTTCCGGTAACAAGTTTTCCAAAGACCGTTTCTTGCCGGTCGGCCCGTTGCATGTTGAAACCGAACAGCTGATTGACATCACCGGCAGCAAAATGCGTTTGATACACGATCACACGGCCTATCCAGAACCACACGATGCCATTATTGTTCGCGCCGATATTGTAAAAACCCGCCAGGTATCGGATATGAATGATTTTCCCAATGCGGTGAAATCATCCAGCGACAGCCGCATCGAACGCAATGGCAAAAAAGTGAATGTCTATATGACATCGGAAGCGCCGACATTCAGCCTGGATGAAATCGCCGTCAAGCTCGGTGACGAAGTCACCATTACGCTCACCAATCACGACAAGGTAGAAGACCTGACTCACGGTTTTGGTATTGAAAACTACAACGTGAATTTCATTGTCAATCCACAGGAAACACATTCCGTAACCTTCAAGGCCGACAAACTTGGTATGTACTGGATTTATTGCACACACTTCTGTCACGCCCTGCATCTGGAAATGCGCAGCCGGTTTATTGTAGAAGCGTAAGAGTGGAAAGTGGGTACTGGTTGCGCACCAAGGGTGCGCAACCTTTTTTTAAATCAGCCAAACTATCAACCCGTTTATTGATTAAATCGAACGCAGCGTTTAATTCTCCCATCGATAATCATTGCCTAAACCCAAGTCATTAAGGAACTCGTTTTGCCATCCGCTTCAACTCGATCATCAAGACCCACCATGATGCAACACCTGATGTATTTTCTGACCAGCATATTGCTGATCTGCGCCCTGCCGGTCACGGCTGAGGAACAAAAAAACAGCACCTATGACGCACCCCTGCCCGTGCAAATACAAACCGGGCCTGCACTGTGCCCCTGGCTACCTTGTAACGAAGTATTTCCCGCCGCTGTGCATTTTTCAGATCGCAAAGGTCGGCCAGCGTATGTTGAAGCTTATGCCGACGCTAATAAAACACTACTCGGCTATGTATTTCTTTCTACCGACATTGTCGATATTCCGGCCTACTCCGGCAAACCGGTGGTAACGCTGATCGGCATGGATATAAACGGCGTCATCACCGGTATAAAAATATTACGTCACAGCGAACCGATTTTATTAGTCGGCATTCCGGAAGGCGAACTCACAAAATACATCAAACAATTTGTTGGCAAACACGCCTGGGACAAAATTGAAATTGGCCATGCACGCAAAGCGGCCGGTTACATCGGCATAGATGCCATCAGTGGTGCCACGGTTACAGTGATTGCAGAAAACCAGGTAGTGATGCGCAGTGCTTACAACATTGCACGCCAGGTTGGCATTATCAAA
>JANOOU010000557.1:0-2379 GCA_031421475.1 Gammaproteobacteria bacterium
GCCTGGGGTTCAATAATTATTTTGCGCGCTTGTATGGTGTAGCGTGTTTGCAAATCGTTAAGCCAGGTCAGAATGCGATCGAAATCTGCATTAGTGAGTTGTACTTCAACGCCTTCGTTAGTGGAATCCAGTTTAGTAACAAAATCCTGTACGCCGTTGCTTTGTGCGCTGAGAGTAACGAGTGAGCTGACAGATTGATTGGCTAAATTGGGTGCCAGCCGATTACCGCTGGACTGTAGATTCTGAATTTCCTGTGCTGATGTTTTCATCCAGGTCAATAACTGGCGCTGCGTATCAGAATTCTGGCGGGCATCATTCAATTTTGTAAATACCGGATCCCAGAGTAATAAGTAAAATAAAATGACAGCCAGCGTAATGCTGCCGCTGACAACGATGTGGCGTTCGCGAGGTTGCAGGCTCTCAAGCCAGCGTTGCAGGGATTCGATATATAACTTCATCCTTGTGTGGCCTCTGCTTTTTCCACTACCGGTTCCAGACGCAAGCGTGCGCTCACCTTGTCTTTTTCAACGGAGGTAGAGAGTACCGCTTTAAGAGTGCGTTGTGTGTCGAGTTTTGATTTGGCGGTTTCGAGAATTTGTAGAGAATTGGCCTGTAATTCCAGATCGATGTGGCGCTCACGGTAAGCAATATTACGAATGATCAAGCCTTCGGTAGTGAGAGCAGGTGCGGCTTCTGCCAGCATTTGTAGAAATATTTCATTGGCCTCATCGTCACCGCCGCGTAATTGTTTGAGGCGATTTTTTACCCGGCTTTGCATGCCAGAAAACTTCTTGGCGTCGGGGAAGATGCGCTTGAATTCAGCTTCTATGTTGACAGTGAGTTGCTGATTGATTTGATTCAGCATTTGTATTTCAAGGCCGGCAACCAATAGCTTTATAACCAGCCAACCCGCGGCGGCCAAGGCCGCAATCCGCCAGATGCGCCATTGTAATGATGAGTCGCTCTTAATGGCCAGGTCACCCTGTAACAAATTCATGCTACGAGCATCCTGTAGATGCGTGGCAAAAACATGTAACAGGGATTGTGAATAATGTTGTGTAATACGAGGTAAATCGGTGCCCGCGAACAAGCTATTTATAGCCTCGTTATCCGTATCGGTTTGCGTAACAATTAATAGGGTTTGTGGTGGAGTGGCGGATTGTTGTAACAGCGAGGGTAATATCAGCGGTAGATTTTCACGCTCGCAAAAATAGCCGGATTGTGCAGAAAGTTTTATGTAAGCCGTCTGCTCGTCCAGCAATATTGTCCACTGATGTTCAGCCAAAGGCAGTGCCAATAGATCGGGGCAGATAGCCGTGATGTGAATCGTGGCCTGGTTAAAGCGGGCAAGTATTTTCTTTAGCAGCGCTTTGTTAATACAAACAACAGGTATTAAATTATCGGATTCGCGTTTTCCAAGGGTGAAATGCACATCGTCTATATCACAAGCCAGCTGGTCTTCCAGTGCATAGGGAGCGGCTTTAAGTAATCGTTGGCGGTGTGTATCGGGAAGGGCAATACGTGTGCTGTGTATTAACGTGCTGTCGATGAGCAAGGTGGCTTTGGCGTCAGGATAAAGTTCAGCCAGTTCTTCTATCGAAAGAACGACGGGTGGGTCGAGCACTTTGCCTTGTTCATTCAGTGACGCTGCATGCAGGCTGCCATCGGCCTTGTAATGTAATAATAAAGAGGCGGCCATTGCTACCAAACGCCTTGTGAACGTGCAATGACGCGACATCCGCCATTTTCATCACGTCGAATGATGCTGTAGAGGTGGGCACGGTTGTTGCCGATTTGTGCGGTGGCCTCCAGTAAAAAATAATTACTGGAAACGCTCATATTGCTGGTCACAAAATTAGGTTTGTTAAGGGCGGTGCTCATAAATGACTTAAATTGTTCCAGCGTTTCGAAAGGCTCTGCATTGGCAGTTTCCGGGTCAGCTCCGCCCAGGCGATGTTCGATAATTTTGTCCGCATCTTCATCGGTCAAGTCAGCGGCCAGGGATTTTAACACCTCTTTTGGGGCTGTGTTGACATTGATAGCGGTTGCGATAGGCAAGGTACATACGAGCGGAGTTTTAGTGGCAGTGGGGGGTACCAATTTATCGAAGGGTTTGTCCTTATCGATTGGTTCAAGACCCTTAACCAACCGTAGTTCACTGACACTGGTGATCGGGCCATTTGCTGTGCGATAGGGCGGCGTTAATCCTATATACCAATCGTCTTCAGCGCCACCGGTTGTGGTTTCCATGTCTTCATCCAGCCAGTCAACAACGGCATGACTAATACCGGGTGGTAAATCAAGAGCGGATAGTAAACGGCCAAAACGTGCCTGATCTTCGCTGAAATTCGCGGCATTAAGTGTGTTTGAAAGATTGTT
>JANOOU010000558.1:0-2863 GCA_031421475.1 Gammaproteobacteria bacterium
ACAACAAGAATGGTTGTTTTCTTTGTCACGCCATGAGCAACTTGACACCCTACACTAGCTGCCAAGTCTGCCGCCTCGTTTCGAGGTAATTCAAGTGCTCCAGTAAATACGATAATTTCACCAAATAGATCACCCTCTGGATTTCCGTCGAGATAAATTGCCGTTCCATGCGAGGATCGCTGTGGATCAATTGGTTGATTAACACGATGTATCCATGTTTCCAAATCTAACTCTGATTCATGTATTGCAGCGAGCAATACATGACCGGCAGCTTTCGCATCCTCTAATGCGTCGTGATGCCTAAATTCGTAACCAATCTTACTACAGACATTTTTGAGGCCATAGCCTTGCCAAGCCAAGTCTTTCCATGTTCGGCGCACCACTCTGGCAGAGTCTAACCATGAGGTTGAAATTGGACTAAGCTTATATTTTGTAAAAGCACGCGCAAGAGCAATTCGATCAAAGTGAGTGTGACAAACACTAATCCCATTTTCCAAGTATCCCCTCAAGGTTCCTTCAACATCTGGTAGTTTCGGCTGACCTTTCACCATTTGTGGCTCTATGCCATGAATGGAAATATTTACTCCATCAAAATAATCCTCTGGATCAATAAGCGTTGACCACTCACCAACAAGATTTCCGTCAGCGAATTCTGCAATACCTATCTGGCAAATTGAGCTCATATCTGGATTCGCAGTTTCAATATCAATCGCGGCAAAACGCATAAAATTCTTCCTGATTCCAGACTATGGCTCCAAGAGCATAGTCATATCATTGGTGAATACAACCGTCATACTTGTCACCGAACAGGTTAATGTTGGTTCGTTTTCAGTATGAATATTCAGATCATCGCCACGCAAACCCTGCCACATAGCCAAGTAACAGAAGGAACCATACTTCTGTTTCATTTTTATAGCCTTTTTGAACCCCCCTTTCCACGGCAAAATCATGAGTTGCCCATTACGTGCTTGTTGTGCAAGTGTTGAGTCTTCCAAACTCTTCGCGCGACCACGTTCCCAACAGGCTATTAACCCTTGGTCAAAGCTTTCCCATTTCTCATCCCAAGTTAGATTTGGACGAATTGGTTCGGTAATCAAGCGATGAACGTTCATGATGTAAGTCTCATAAAACTTCAATGAATCCGGCAGGGTGCACAAGCAGTTTCATGCTTGCCCGTTATACAAGTGTTTTTCCAATAACTGCAATAACTCTTGCTCATCTACAACCAGCACACCCAATTCACGCGCCTTGTCCAGCTTGCTGCCCGCCTCGGCCCCCGCCACCACATAATCGGTTTTTTTCGACACGCTGCCCGCCACCTTCGCCCCCAAGGCTTCGAGCTTGGCCTTTGCTTCGTCTCGGCTCATGGATGAAAGTGTACCAGTCAACACAAAAGTTTTGCTGTTCAACGGCAATTCTCCGATGGCCTCGCCTGTATGTTCCGTCCACTGCACACCCGTAGCGCGCAACTGCTTTATTACATCCACATTATGTTTTTCATTGAAAAAATCCACGATGTTTTGCGCCACGATCGGCCCCACGTCTGGCACTAGTTGCACTCGTTCCTCATCCGCCGCCATAAAATTATCTAATGTGCCGAAGTGACGAGCCAACTCCTTCGCCGTCGCCTCGCCCACATTGCGAATGCCTAACGCGTAGATGAATCGAGCCAACGTGGTCTGCTTGCTATTCTTTATCGCTGCAAGCAGATTGTTTGCGGACTTCTCCCGCATGCCTTCTAGATTGGCGAGCATGTTTATGCCGAGCCGGTAAATGTCGGCTGGGGTATTCACGATGCCGACATCCACAAGTTGTTCTACTAGCTTGTCGCCTAGCTCTTCAATATTCATCGCGCGACGGCTAACAAAATGCAGCAGCGCCTGCTTGCGCTGCGCCGGACAGAACAGCCCGCCGCTGCAACGCCAATCCGCCTCACCCTCCTCGCGCACAATGGCGCTGCCACATTCTGGGCATTTTCCGTGCAGCCATTTAAACAACTCAAATGGTACACCCGCATTTTTGGGACGCTGCTCCAGCACCACGCTCACTACTTCCGGTATCACATCACCGGCGCGGCGCACAATGACCGTGTCGCCGATGCGCACATCCTTGCGCCGCGTTTCGTCTTCGTTGTGCAGCGTAGCATTGCTGACCGTAGTGCCGCCGACGAACACCGGCTCCAGCTTGGCCACCGGCGTGAGTTTGCCGGTGCGCCCGACCTGAATGACTATATCGCGCACCACAGTCATCCGCTCTTCTGCTGGAAATTTGTGCGCAATGGCAAAACGCGGCGCGCGCGACACATAACCCAGCCGTTGTTGTTGCTCAATAAAATTGACCTTGTACACCACGCCGTCTATTTCGTAGGTCAGCTTGCTACGCTGTTCGCCGATTTCACGATAATAACCCAGTAACCCGGCCACACCGCGCACCACGCTTCGTTCCTGCGGAACAGGTACACCCATTTTTTTCAGAAAATCCATCTGTGCACTATGCTTCGATGGCAACGTATGACCCTCTACCGCACCGGCCCCATAGGCGAAAAAACTCAAATGCCGGCTGGCGGTGATGCGTGAATTAAGCTGTCGTAATGCGCCCGCAGCGGCATTGCGCGGATTGACAAACAGCTTCTCACCTTTTTCCGCCTGAGCCTTATTCAGTTCTTCGAAGTCGCGTTTCATCATCAACACTTCGCCTCGAATTTCAATCACGGAAATAGCTTGCGTCAGCTTCAGCGGGATGGCTCTCACCGTGCGCAGATTATGAGTAACATCCTCACCGACCGCGCCATCACCCCGTGTGGCACCTTGCACAAATATTCCATCGCGATAGGTCAGCGTGTCGGCCAGTCCATCGAATTTTG